>NZ_JAKKRW010000031.1:0-43406 GCF_025653905.1 Shewanella sp. SM71 | reverse complement strand
TGCAGTAACTCAACCAGATCAAGTGTGGTGTGGCGACGTGACGTATGTTTGGGTCGGTAATCGCTGGGCCTATCTAGCCGTTGTTTTAGACTTATTTTCCCGCAAACCTGTTGGATGGGCTTTGTCATTATCACCAGATAGTGAGCTGACCTGTAAAGCTTTGAAAATGGCATTTGAGTTAAGGGGTAAGCCTGAGAATGTGATATATCACAGCGATCAAGGTTCGCATTACACRAGCTTGAAATTCAGACAATTAATATGGCGTCTTCAGATTGAGCAAAGTATGAGTCGCCGCGGGAATTGTTGGGATAACGCACCAATGGAGCGTTTCTTTAGAAGTTTGAAATCTGAGTGGATACCCGTAAGTGGTTATGGGAATTTTACAGAAGCAGATAAAGAGATCACAAATTACATCACTGGATATTACAGTGAGACCAGACCCTATCAATATAATGGTGGGTTAACGCCAAATGAGTCAGAACGTTTATATTGGAATGACTCTAAAACCGTGGCCAATTTTACTTGACCGCTACACCGTGACATAAAGAGTTGACCAAAAATCAATGCGACTATCTTCACTCACTAATAGTGAACGACGCTCACCCCCTGAAAAAATATAATCGACAACCTTCATTACCCCCCTTTAACTATAAAAAATATAGCAGCAATACTAATTTCGATTATCAACTCTTATTATACAAAAAAACCTTGAGATTTACCTTAAAGACGTGAAAGTCAGTAAGAATAAGAGCTCAAGGGGTTTTTGTTTACAGTTAGATCTACATTATTAGATTTACTGTGAATTAGAACGGAATATCGTCATCCCAGCCATCATCCAAATCTGGAGTGAAGTTTTGCTGTGGTTGTGGCGCTGGACGCTGTGCCGATGCTGCAGGCGCTTGATAAGCTGGTGCTGGAGCGGCTTGTGGCTTAGGCGCATAACCACCTTGTTGTGGTTGTTGAGCCTGTGGCTGACCATAACCTTGCTGCTGGGCAGGTGCTGGCGGAGCATATTGTTGCTGAGCTGGCGCTTGGTAAGCAGGTACTGCTTGAGGCGCTGGCGCATATTGATTTTGCGCAGGCGCGGCTTGTTGTGGTGCAGATTGATAACCTGCGTTTTGTGGCATGCCGCCCATTGGCGCGCCTTGTGCTTGTCCACCTTGACCACGGCTACCTAGCATTTGCATGCTACCGCTTTGGTCGATAACCACTTCAGTGCTGTAGCGGTCTTGACCACTTTGGTCTTTCCACTTACGAGTTTGCAGTTTACCTTCAAGGTAAACCTGTGAACCTTTACGCAGGTATTCACCGGTAATTTCAGCTAATTTGCCGAACAGAACCACACGGTGCCATTCAGTACGCTCTTGCTGTTGACCCTGTTGGTCTTTCCACGATTCGCTAGTCGCTACTGTGATGTTTGCGACTGCATTACCGTTTGGCATATAACGCACTTCTGGATCTTGTCCCAAATTGCCAACCAAAATTACCTTGTTAACACCACGACTGGCCATTGAAATCTCCTGCGATTCTTTAAATAATCTATTAATTCAGTATGTTGTTTATCTTTATTGCCATAGAGGAAAAGCAGCTTCCCCAAATACCACACGGCAGACCAGATATTATTGAGCAGAGCCTAACACAGCTCGTGCTTCTCTTAAATCGAAATGCTCGTCTACCTTGAGATAAGCTACTTTCTCGTCCAGTACGACTATGGCTTCAACAACGCCCATTAATTGGGATAACTGGGTTGCCATATCGCGCGCTTGCGCCTTGTCTTTCACTTCAGCTTCTAAGGTGTAACTCTTTAACAACACAGGATTTTGCATGCCTAATGTCAGGAATAACCAAATAGACATTAAGATCACGGCAACAACAAATACCCCGACTGCGCCCACGAGCTGGAAAGCACCGCCACCGAGCATACCACCACAAAAAGCCCCTAAAAACTGGCTAGTTGAATACACGCCCATAGCCGAACCTTTTTCGCCGACGGGGCAAAATTTGGCAATCAAACTAGGCAGTGAGGCTTCTAAATAGTTAAACCCAGTAAAGAAGAGCACCACGGCAAAACTCAATACCCAAAGATTGCTCGCAAATGCGGCCATCGCCAGCAATGCCACTATCATGATCACGAGGGCAATTTGGAACATCGCCTTAGTATTTTTGCGCTTAACCCCTATGATGATTAACGGCACCATCAAAATAAATGCGCCCACAAAAGCGGGGAAATACAGCATCCAATGTTTTTCTTTCACTAGACCCGCATCCACCAGATCCAGCGGTAATGCCACAAATACTGCGGTGAGCACTAAATGCAGGATAAAAATCCCAGCGTTAAGCCTAAATAATTGCGGCTCGAGGAACATACGTTTGAGCTTAGCGGGCGTCGCTAGAGTGTCTCCCTTCGGAGCCTGAGTGATGGGATTAGGCACTAAAAACTGGATCAACAGCATACCGACAATAGCCAATACCGCCGTTAACCAAAACAATCCAGTCAACCCAAGATGTTGCGCGACGATAGGTCCCATTAGCAAAGACAGGGCAAAAGATAACCCGATACACATGCCAATAATCGCCATCACCTTAGTGCGCTGCTCGTCGCGGGTTAAATCCGCGGCAAGCGCCAGCACGGCAGCGGCAATCGCGCCCATACCCTGTACAGCTCGACCAAAGACAACGCCATAAATCGTATCTGCGTTAGCAGCGATAACACTGCCAATAGCAAACAACACTAAGCCACCAAGAATAATCGGCTTGCGACCATATTTGTCAGATAAAATCCCCATAGGGATTTGCAGCACGGCTTGAGTCAGGCCATAGGCGCCGATAGCAATACCCACCCACAGAGGCGAAAAGCCTTCGAGATGCTGACCATAAAGTGCAAAGACGGGCATGATCATAAACAAGCCCATCATGCGCAAACCAAATACACTGGCTAAAGAAAACGCGACTTTTTTCTCAGTACCCGAAAGTCCGTTGTTACCCATGATTTTGCCCTGGATTGAAGTCTTTTAAGGGGCGCATGTTACCACACCCAAAAGGATTTGCTCAAAAGGAAATCGTGGCCTAAACCACTGACTATACACTTAGCTTTTATCCCGTTTATCACGGACCTATATTGACTGTGTCTGAGTTAACATCTTTATTTTTAACGCTCAGGCACAGGGGAATGAGTCTAACATAATGTTCACAATTGTCCTGTGAGTCAGTGCGCAACAACAGTATTAATCTTAGTTAATCCATTCCATCCACAACATCCCGCAAAGCAGGTCGACTTAAAGCCAGTGCCAGCCCTAGGATTGGTGCAGATCACAGAATCAACTAAACTCAGCGGCGGAACTGTGCGATACTTGTGCTCATTTTTTTAAGCATATGGCATTAGAGCGATAGATGGATAAGATTGAAATACGCGGCGCACGCACCCACAATCTCAAGAATATCAACCTGACTATCCCAAGGGATAAACTGATTGTCATCACGGGCTTATCGGGATCTGGCAAATCCTCCCTCGCTTTCGATACTTTATATGCCGAGGGCCAGCGACGTTATGTCGAGTCCCTATCTGCCTATGCTCGCCAATTTTTGAGTTTAATGGAAAAACCCGATGTGGACCATATCGAAGGCTTAAGCCCGGCGATATCCATAGAGCAAAAATCCACCTCCCATAACCCACGTTCGACCGTGGGCACGATTACCGAAATTTATGATTACCTGCGCTTGATGTTTGCCCGCGTGGGTGAGCCGCGTTGTCCGACACATAATCAACCCTTGGCGGCACAAACCGTCAGCCAGATGGTCGATAAAGTGTTGGAAATGCCCCAAGACAGCCGCTTGATGCTGCTCGCACCTGTAGTCAACGCCCGTAAGGGTGAACACGTTAAATTGCTCGAAGGTCTATCGGCGCAGGGTTATATCCGCGCGCGTATCGACGGTGAAGTGTGTGACTTAACCGATCCGCCAACCTTAGACTTACACGTTAAACACACGATTGAAGTGGTTGTCGACCGTTTTAAAGTGCGTGACGATATTAAGCAACGCTTAGCGGAATCCTTCGAAACTGCACTAGAACTCTCCGGCGGCATAGCGACCGTTGCCAGCATGGAAGACGACACGGGTACTGGTAAAGCAAAAGGCGAAGAACTGATCTTCTCGGCCAACTTCGCCTGTCCGCACTGCGGTTATTCGATGGCGGAATTAGAGCCAAGGATCTTCTCCTTTAACAATCCCGCTGGCGCGTGCCAAACCTGTGATGGTTTAGGGGTACAACAATTTTTCGATCCTGAGCGCGTGATCACCAATACCGAGCTTTCACTGGCGGGCGGTGCGATTCGCGGCTGGGATAGACGCAACTTCTACTATTTCCAAATGCTTAGCTCACTCGCCGAACACTATAAGTTCGATGTCGAAGTGCCCTACGAGCAGCTTAGCGAAAAAGTCCGCAAAATCGTACTTTACGGCTCAGGTAAAGAAAGTATTGCCTTTAAATACATTAATGACCGCGGTGATGTGGTGGTGCGTAATCACCCCTTCGAAGGCATTCTAAACAACATGGACAGGCGCTATCGCGAAACCGAAAGCAACTCAGTACGTGACGAATTAGCCAAGTTTATCAATACCCAAGCTTGTCAAAGCTGTGGTGGCTCGCGCTTACGCGAAGAAGCCCGTAACGTATTTTTAGGTGATATCAACCTGCCACAACTCACCACTTGGTCGATTGGCGAAGCCTTAGACTACTTCGAGAAAGTCGAGTTTAGCGGCCAAAAGGCGCAGATTGCCGAGAAGATTTTAAAGGAAATCCGCGATCGCTTAGGCTTCCTCGTCAACGTGGGTCTCAATTATTTGAGCCTATCGCGCTCAGCAGAAACCCTCTCCGGCGGTGAAGCCCAACGTATTCGACTCGCCAGCCAAATTGGCGCCGGACTCGTCGGCGTAATGTATGTGCTCGACGAACCCTCAATTGGTCTGCATCAAAGGGATAACGAACGTCTGCTGCAGACGCTTATCCACCTGCGGGATTTGGGCAACACTGTGATTGTGGTTGAGCATGACGAAGATGCGATCCGTATGGCGGATCACGTGATCGATATCGGCCCTGGCGCAGGTGTACACGGCGGCGAAGTGATTTGTGACGGTCCAATTGAGAAGATCATCGCCTGTGAAGAATCGGTCACCGGCCAATATATTTCCGGTAAGCGCAGCATTCATATCGATACGCCGCGCATTCCATTCGACAAAACTCAAGTGATTGAGTTGTTTGGCGCGCGCGGCAACAACCTGCGCAATGTGGATTTAACCATTCCTATTGGCCTATTCACTTGTGTTACGGGCGTATCGGGTTCGGGTAAATCGACCTTAATCAACGATACCTTCTTCAAGATCGCCCATAGAATGCTCAACGGAGCGACTGTGGATGAGCCATCACCCTATGACCGTATCGAAGGGATGGAACTGTGCGACAAAGTGGTCGATATCGACCAAAGCCCGATTGGCCGCACACCGCGCTCAAATCCGGCCACTTATACAGGCATCTTCACCCCAATTCGCGAGATTTTTGCCGGAACCCAAGAGTCACGCACTCGCGGTTATCAGGTCGGCCGCTTCTCCTTTAACGTTAAAGGTGGCCGCTGTGAGGCTTGCCAAGGCGATGGCTTGATCAAGGTAGAAATGCACTTCCTACCCGATGTGTATGTGCCCTGTGATTCCTGTAAAGGTAAGCGCTACAACCGCGAAACCTTAGAAGTACGCTATAAAGGCAAGAATATTCACGAAGTACTGCAGATGACAGTGGAAGATGCGCGTCAGTTCTTCGATGCCGTACCTGCCATTGCCCGTAAGCTACAAACCTTGATGGATGTAGGTTTGTCCTATGTGCGTCTCGGCCAAAGTGCAACCACACTTTCGGGCGGTGAAGCCCAAAGGGTGAAACTTGCCAAAGAGCTGTCTAAGCGTGACACGGGCCAAACCTTGTATATCTTGGATGAACCGACCACGGGTTTACACTTTGCTGATATCCAATTACTGCTCGATGTATTGCATCGTCTTAAATCCCACGGCAACACCATTGTGGTGATTGAGCATAATCTGGACGTGATCAAAACAGCGGACTGGATTATCGATTTAGGTCCAGAAGGCGGCGGTGGTGGCGGTATGATTTTAGCCACAGGCACGCCGGAAGAAGTCGCCGAGCATCCAACCTCCCACACGGCACGCTTCTTAAAGCCACTGCTAAAACGGGATATCGAGCTGGCAAAGGCCAATAAAGCTAAGGCTTAACATTCGGCTCATGCCGCAGTTGGTCTGAATAAAAAAAGCGCAGTCGCCCTAAGCACTGCGCTTTTTTTCGCTCAGCAATCCAATATGCTTAAGCTATCGCATACATATAGATCTCATTGAATTAGAATCGGATTTAGGCAAAGATGATATTCATCTTCTGGCGAAGGCTTCAGCGATAAGGAATGTCCATGCGTGATAGCACTCAATCCCCAGTGACTCACCTTATATTACCGAGGCAATATCAATCACTTTTAAGTAAAAACCTCAGTGACATAAACCTCAGCGACATAAACCTAAGCGCATCGACTCTATTCAACCACAGTCGTATCGGTCAGCGGCTCGCCAAGTTCAAGATCACGCACCTTTTAAGACATCAATCCCAAAGACTGGGCTTATTAGCACTGGCCTGCGTTGTTGCAACGACCCTCACTGGCTGCGTTAACTCAGCCGAAACCTGTGCACGTACTGAGCTAAAACTCACTTGGGCTGAGCCCACAGAGTTACAAGCGACAGTCACAAGATTAAGCTCAGATGAATTCGAAGGCCGTAAAACCCAAACCCAAGGTGCGGCAAAAAGTCTTGACTATATAAAGCAGCAATTTCAGGGGCTAGGTTTACAGCCTTGGGGAGCAGACTTTATCGTGCCCTTTGAATATCAAACCTTCTTCACCCAAGAAACTGGTGCCAACGTGGTTGCCACCGCGATGGCGGCAGAACCGACGAATCGATGGCGCATTATCGTCGCCCACTATGATCACTTAGGCATGAGCGGCAGCAAGATTTACCACGGCGCCGATGATAATGCCTCCGGCGTCGCTGCTATGCTCGCCATTGCCAAACATTGGCAACAGCAATTTGCCCTACAACCCAATATCTTGCCTAAGGTAAACCTGATGTTTGTGGCAACCGATGCCGAAGAACCTGGGCTCTATGGCAGTATCGCCTTGGTAGAGCAACTCAAAACCCGCCTGCCAGAAGCGACTTTTGAGCTGATGTTGAATTTAGATATGGTGAGTCACCCCGGCAGGCCCTATGCGATTTACCTCGAAGGAAGTCGAAACTTCACTCAGTTCAATCAATTTAAACCCCTACTGAATCAACAGAACCGACTTTGCATTAAACTCACGCACCCTAAACCCGTTGGTCGAAGCATACAAAGTACCGATTGGCTGCGGGCGTCGGATCATTACCCCTTCCACAAAGCGAATATCCCTTGGCTGTATTTTGGTGTGCCGACCCATCCCCAATATCACACACCAGAGGATACCGTCGCGACAATCGACATCACTTTTCTTGCGGCAGTGACAGAGTCAGCATTCGAGTTACTTCAATTAAATGTTGAATATTTAAAGAATTAATGGGAAGTGGCGCGTTTCTTGCTCAGTTTTAGCGAAAAAAATGCAGAAAACAGGTTAAATAGCGTGACTCTGATTGGTAAAGTGGCCGCCATGCTGCTATAATCCGTCGTTCGCGGGAAATCGACACGGGGTTGATTTTCTGTCTGTGAAACTTTAGCGCCATTTCGCGCGCGCATCCACAAGGCTACAACCCAATGTCATCCGATGAAAGAACTTTCCGTGAACTCGGCCTATCCGAGAATTTGTTGCGTGCTCTTGACGAGCTAGGTTATGAAAAACCAACGCCAATCCAATCAGCCAGTATCGATCCACTTATGGCTGGCAAAGATATTTTAGGTCAAGCGCAAACAGGTACAGGTAAAACTGGCGCCTTCGCGTTACCACTATTAAACAAAGTTACCAGCCAAACGACACCGCAAATTTTAGTATTAGCACCAACACGTGAATTAGCCGTGCAGGTTGCCGAAGCGTTCAGTAGCTATGCCAAATTTATGAAGAATTTCCACGTTCTTCCAATTTACGGCGGCCAAAGCATGCAACAACAGTTGAATGCCCTGAAACGCGGCCCACAAGTTATCGTTGGTACGCCTGGTCGTGTTATGGACCATATGCGTCGCGGCACCTTGAAACTCGATTCGTTACAAGCCTTAGTGCTCGATGAAGCCGATGAAATGTTAAAAATGGGCTTCATCGATGATATCGAATGGATCCTTGAGCACACGCCAAGCGAACGCCAACTGGCGTTATTCTCTGCCACTATGCCAGAGCAAATTAAGCGTGTTGCTAACCAGCACTTACGTAATCCTGTACATGTTCGTATCGAATCAAGCCAAACGACGGTTGAGTCAATCGAACAGCGTTTCGTACAAGTATCACAACACAACAAACTTGAAGCCTTAGTACGTGTATTAGAAGTTGAAAACACTGAAGGTGTGATCATATTCGTCCGTACTCGTAACTCATGTGTTGAGTTAGCTGAAAAGTTAGAAGCCCGCGGTTATGCTTCATCACCACTACACGGTGACATGAACCAGCAAGCCCGTGAGCGTGCAGTTGACCAACTGAAACGTGGTAAGTTAGACATTCTGATCGCGACTGACGTTGCGGCCCGTGGCCTTGACGTTGAGCGTATCGGTCACGTTGTGAACTACGATATTCCGTATGATGCCGAAGCTTATGTACACCGTATTGGCCGTACAGGCCGTGCTGGCCGTACTGGTATGGCGATCCTGTTTGTAACGAGCCGTGAAATGCGCATGCTGCGCACTATCGAACGTTCAACTAACAGCCGCATTTCACCAATGAAAATCCCAAGCCCAGAGACAGTTGCAGAACGTCGTCTGTCTCGCTTAGGTGAGCAATTGGCTGAAACAATCAACGGCGATTTAGATTTCATGAAAGAAGCTGTTGCTCAATTATGCCAACAGTTAGAAGTCGATACCGATCTGCTAGCCGCTGCATTATTACAGCAAGTTCAGCAAGAACGTCCTTTGCAATTGCCAGCCATTCAAGAACGTGTTCGTGATGAACGCAGTGAGCGCACTGAACGTAGCGACCGCGGAAGTGATCGTAATGACCGTGGTGGTGAGCGTGGTGAACGCAGAAGTCGCGAACCGCGTCCAATGCCAGCCAGCTTAGGCTCAGCTGAAGCGTTGAAAGACAACCCAGATTTGAAAATGTGCCGTTACGTGATCGACGTAGGTCGTGAGAATGGTGTAGGTGTGGGTAACATCGTTGGCGCTATCGCGAACGAAGCTAATATCGACAGCCGTTACATTGGCGCAATCCAACTTTACGATGCAGTGACCACTGTTGACCTGCCAGACGGCATGCCAAAAGACGTGTTACAGCACCTACGTAAAGTACGTGTTTGTGGCAAGCCATTGAACATCCGCGAAGCTGGCGATCAAGTATTTGTTGATTCAGGCCGCAGTGCTCGTTCAGACCGTCCTGCCGGTGACCGTAAACCACGTGGCGATCGTCCAACAGGTGACCGCCCAGCGGGTGATCGTAAGCCTCGCGCTGCGTCTACTGGTGATAAGCCATTTGCTGACCGCAAACCTCGTGCAGACAAACCTGCCGGTGAGCGTAAGCCACGTAAACCACGTGAAGACTAATCTAGCTTAAGCTAGAGACTAAAAAAGGAGCCTAGGCTCCTTTTTTGTTGGCTTAACATCGCACTAGCTCAAAGCACACTGGCCAGTTGATATTTCAAGCTGATATAGTCAGTGCAAGAACGCCTAGCTTAAGGATATAAAATGGATTTTTTAGCACTGATCACTTCCCCATTTACCTCGGCACTGCCTGAACTCGCTAAGTCATGCCACAAAGATAAAACGTTATTAATCATGGTACTTGTCGGTTGCACTCTGTTTGCGGGCTTTATTGGAATGTTAGTCGCAATGGCAAATTAACTTGCAGTTAAGCCAACATGTCTATTAGTGTCGACTTAGTCTTTAGCAACGCACCTAGTGTATTTCGATGAAAAAAGCCTTTAACGCCGGCCTGTTATCCGCCTTTGTCGCCCCCGGCAGCGGCCATTTTTACCTAAAACATAAACGCTCGGCACTGGTATTTTTTAGCTTAGCGGTCGTGAGTCTTGTGCTGTTGCTCATGCAAATCTATCAAGTGGCGCAAGTCATCGCCTTAGATATTCAAAACGGCACCTTACCGCTTGATATCGGCGTGATTTCTGCCGAAATCACCCAACAAACCCAGACCACAATTGCCAATGCCAATGAGCTGCTCTATGGCTTTTTGCTCTGCTGGTTAGTGGCATTACTCGACAGTATTCGGCTTGGGCTTAAACAAGATAAGCTGGATACACAAAGTAACCGCTAAATATCTTTTGACTCTTAGCTAGGCCGTAGCGACAAAAGCGATTTTGATATTGACCGAATATTTTTAATCAATTGAAATATTTGATATTAGTTTTTAACTGCTGCGGTAATAACACCATAAACAGTCAAGATGAGTAACGATATGTTAGACAATGAAGAACGCGATTTTATTCTAAACAAAGTGTCACAATCCGTGATTACCATTGCCCGCGAGGTCAATTTTGCCGAACGCTACGCCTCCATGTTGGCGCGCTTTCCTAAACTTCCTGGCGATTTTAATCCTAAGGTGCCGTCGGAACGCAGACAAGCATTGGTTGCCCAGTTCCCTTACCCGATCCGCTTTTACAAAAGTGAGGGGGGATATTACAAGCTAAATGCGAAAAAGTTCGCCTACCCGCATATGACGCTTATGATGGAGATGCAGCAGTGGGTAGTTTTTAACTTTAACTTGTGGCGTGAAGATAAGCGCATCGGTGGCGGCTCCTATCAACAGATTGCCGTTGCAGAGCGGTTAGCGCGAAATGAAGAAATTGACTGGGATAACGACTGGCGTACACAACATCAGCCATGGTGCTATAACGAAGATCAATTACAAACGGTGCTAACGGAAAGTTTTGCACTATTTGATGACCTTTGTAAGCAATTACCTAAGTAGTCACAGGAGTTAATTGAGATATATGCGGCTAAACAGGTTAACCGCATAGGCATAAATTATTTAGGCCATGCTTTAATCAGGCTGTGGTAGCAAGAGACCAGTAAATCAGCCGCTTGGGCATAGTCGGGCACGTCTTCAGGGCAATAGAGGGCGCAGTGACTACCCGCATTGCGCGCAGTTTGCAGATCAAACAGATAATCGCCCACATACAAGATATCTGCGGGCGCGAGTTGCCACTGCTGGCAAATAAGATGAATACCTTCGGGATGCGGCTTAGGCTGCGCATCGTAGCGCGTTAATACCAGTGCGATATCTATGCCGAGTTTATCGATAGTGATTTGCGCCGCTTCTGGCATATTGCGAGTCAAAATAGCCAAGGGCAGTGACTTGGCCCGTAGGCATTCGATAAGCTCCCTCGCGCCATCGATCCAACTGGCCTTGAGTGAACTTTGTCTCTCGTACTCATGGACAATGTCTAACGCCTTAGCCCGTGCTTCATCCGTACTCAGACTCTCGACATGGGCCAAGATATCCGTACCAGAATGAATCCCCAATTCACGCCGCAACCCAGCAAAATCGGGATTAGAATGTGCTAAGGTGCCGTCGAGATCGAAGATGACACCACGGATATCCTGAAGTTTTAACTCGCTGAGTCTAGTGATCACTGGCCTTTCCCATGGATAAAATGTATGCGTTAGACAGCCTGCAAACGCTTCGCCTGACGATTACGGTACATAGGCAGCAATTGCACCACCATCACAGACACAATAATCACGCCAATCCCCAGCAGAGATAAACCATCTAATTCATCAGCGCGGAATACTTCTGGCCACCAGCCAAGGCTCACCACTAACGCCGTGGCACTAAAACTAAATACTGGCGTTAGGGCCAACATGGCACTCACCTGCGCCGTCGGCCAGTACTTCATCGACTGGCCAAAACAGCCATAGGCGATCAAGGTATTGGCGGCGCAAAACAGTGCTATCTGCCAATCGAAGTTGTCCATACGGACAAACTGACTAAAGTCGCTAAAGGGAGCCATTACGAAAATACCTAAGCCATAGATCACTAAGAGCACGTTCGCGGGCGACAAACGATTCAGTAAGGATTTTTGCAATAAGGCATAGCTAGTCCACGACAGTGCTGAGAACTGGATGATCATCACCCCAATCCAAACCTGATGATTATTAGCCCCAGAAAAATTTAAATTAGGATGGAAAAACATCAACATACCTAAAGCTAAGGTTGCAAAACAGCTGAGTTGCACTGCATTAAGCCGTTCCTTAAAAAACAACACACCACCAAACGCGAGGAAAAAGGGTGAAGTCTGGAAATTCAGTTGGGCGGCGCCCGGTGCGAGGTAATCGAGTGAGTAAACAAAAGACACATAATTGAGCATCAAGAAGATGCCAGCAAGCACTAACCTTAACCAAACTTTGGCATCGAGTGCTGCAAATTGCTTAAGACTACCTGCGCTCCATTGGATCACTATGCTGACTAAAAGCGCGACCAGAAAACGAAACCAAGTAAGAGTTACGGGATCAATAAAGGCCGCAGAGAGCTTTAATGCTATCGGTAACATGCCCCAAAATAAAACCGCAACTGAGATGAACAGGAGCCCGAGTTGAGCATGATTATTTGCCTGAGGGGCGTTATGGCTAAGATTCACGAAGGAGTCCAGTAGAAACCGCAAAATGGACAGCCATTCTGGCACTGAGCTAACACAATATCTAGCGGATCATCATGGAAACATTCGCGTTAGATTGGATACTTTAGCTGACACTTATGTGAGGCAAGTATCAGCATCTTACGATGGCTGAAATATTGGCCCTACGTTTGAATCAACGACAGCAGATTTACCCCGAAAGCCAACATTGGCATTTCCCGCGTTGCCAATAACCGAGTATATTTGGCCCATAAAAATGGCTTCTGCCACACACTCTTTAGGCCACTTCTTTTTAAGCTAACGCTTTAAATAGGAAAGTTAATGTTATCTACCGCCACGATCGAACAAGTTAAAACGCATATTAATACCGCAGCCAAAGAATTAGCCGAGCGCCGCGCAGCAGGCACGAGCGGCGATGTACTGATCCCAGAACTAAGGCCAACCAGCTTCAAACAGGCCTTCGCTATTCAACAAGCCGTAGCAGAAATATTTAAAGCAAGCGATAACAATCCTATCGCGGCGTGGAAATGCCTAGTACCCACGGCGGAAAAAACCGTCGTAGCGCCTATTTATCAAGATGATGTGTATCAACAATCGACCACTTGCCCACTCTATCCATCGACTAAAGGCCTCGCCCGAGTCGAACCCGAACTCGCCTTCGAGATTGCTCGCGATTTACCGCCAAGAAGCACGCCTTACACAGAGGCTGAAATCGACGAGGCCTTAGGCCACACATGCTTAGCCTTGGAATTGATCAAAAGCCGCTACCACACACCCAGTGAAGCGACGCATTTTGATGCCCTCGCCGATGGCTTAGTCAATCAAGGACTGTGGTTAGGGCCAGTGCTTAATCCGCAAGAAGGTTTAGAAACCAGCTGTTTTGAACTCAGCGTTGATATTGCCAATGGCGAGCACCAGCAAAGCGACACACTGCAAAAATCCGCCATTCATCCCAACGGTTTCCCTAAGGCGGGACTCTACTGGTTAGTTAACTTTTTATCTGCCCAAGGCATTGGCTTAACTCAAGGGCAATATGTGATCACAGGCTCCTACGCTGGCGTCCTCGATCTGCCATTGGCACAGGTCTGCAAATTTGAATACGGCGCGCTTGGACAGTTCGCCGTGACTTTCACTACTAAGTGATTGCGGCGAGTAAAACGACAAAACACTGATAAATAAGCGAACTCAGTTTCAGCTGGGCTCGCTTATTTTCAATCTCAGTTCTCAGTTCTCAGTGCTCAGTTATCTGCATTCACCACAAGCATCATTAACAAAAGCCAAACTAACTTGCCTCAAAATGTACACCTATGTATCATCTAAATTCATCAATAATAAGGATATATAGAATGTCGCACGGAAAAATGCTGCCAATCGCCTGTCTTCTTGCCCTCACTTTAGGCACTTCTCTTAGCGTGCATGCCTCAGAAAATAGCTTTACCAAAGCCTATAGTGACTATCAAGCCGCCGTAGAAAAAGGCGATGCTGCAAATATTGAAGCGAGCGCAAAAACCGCTTATCAACTCGGCGAAGCTCAATATACCAAAGACAGCGTCGACTTAGCTAACCTCGCCATGAACTGGGCCAGCGCGATAGAAAAGCAAGTTGCACCTTACCCATTTGCAGAAAAGAATCTGCCAAAAACGGCGAAGGCAAATGAGTTGTATCAGCTCGCTCTGGCAAACTATAAAGTTCATTATGGCAAAGAAGCGCTTGAGCTTATCGATCCCTTACTGGGTGCTGCACAAACCGCCGTTGAAGCCAAAGATGCGAAAAATGATTTGCTTACTGCAATCGCAATTGCTGAAAAATCCGATAAAAAGAAACTGCTCGCCGATGTAAAAATGGCCGCCTTCAACCGCTTATCAAATACAGAGCTATACACCAAAAGCGTAAGACGCTATGCCTTCGATGCCTATGATATTTATAAAGAGATTTTACCAGAGAACGCCATAGACAGAGTCAAGGCAACCTACGTGGTGGGTGCAGTTGAGTATGCAGAAAAGCATGATGACAAGGCGATGCCATTGCTTTTAGAAGTCGTTAAGCAGTTTGAAGCCCTTAACTTTAGCCATCCCTATGCCTTAAGTGCCCACGCTTATTTAGTCGAACTCTATGAGCGCCAAGGAAAACGTGACGAGTCCACCGCCCACTGTATTGCTATCGGCAAAATGCGTCCTTGGGCCGACGCACAGGAACAACAACCTATTTTCCGTACCGCACCAGACTATCCAATGTCCTATGCGCAGCGAGGTAAAAGTGGCTGGGTTCAGCTTAAATTTACTGTCGATGAAAATGGCTTCGTCAAAAATCCTGAAATTTTAGCTTCTAAGGGTGGTGCTCTCTTTGAGAAAGAAACGCTAAAAATGATAGATAAATGGCGTTACGCACCCAAGTTTGAAAATGGTATAGCCGTTGAGGCACAAACCACTGTGCAACTGGATTACACCATAAATCGATAGCTCATTACTTCAGCCCGCTATTTCACCTCATAACCTAGCCCATCGCTCACACTCGATGGGCTTTTTTCATCCTGCTCTGCGATCTGCCCCAGACTTAACCCCTGCTTAAGTTGGATTAAACAAGCTTGGCAAATACACGCATCGGCAGACGGTAAAATATGGTTGATGGCCCCTAGCGGCGAATCTGATGCTTGCGCTTGCAAGGCGGCCAAAGGTGGAAATGTTTGCAGAGCGCACCAACAATCCTCAATACCCTTACCAACAATCACCGCACATTGATTCGCGCCTTGGCACAGAGGGCAAATTTGCGCAGTTTCTAACTTAGGTTCTTCCAATGGCTGAGACACGGTAATCCTTATAGCAAGATAAGTTGTTATAGCCCGGAGATCATAATAGATTTTTGCAACTCAGGCTGAGTTGTTTCCCACCAAAGCAAAGCTGCTGAGTTATGCTGCATTAATTGCCATTGTTTTCCCAGTGACACGCCTGCTTATGATTTAAAAAGAAGTGTTAATAATGCCCTAGGCATTATAGTGATATTCTCTATGCCACTATCGGTCAGATACACTAAAGTATCCTTTCTGATTTGCTAAAAGATTAAGTACTTGTATTCCAGTGACACGCCATAAACTCATCCCTGAGGGCTCGACGGCGGCATCCTTGCCGCCAACGGTCACTTCCATGCAAGTACTTAATCTCGTTAATTCCCGAGTATACCTGTCGCTAAATTTAACTATGGATGTTTCAATAAAGTTCAATTGGTTGTATTCATCAAGTTATCTAACTTAAATGATATTTGGGTGTATTCATTTGGCTCAGTGAACCGCATTCCTGTGTTATAGCAAGTGTGTTCACAGATGCATACATGCTGAACGCAATATTTGACAATTGAAAAGGCATTAAACCGAGTAGACACGTTTGCATGGTTGGCATTCGCCTAAATCTATTTCATTCAGTTTTGAGTAATGCCTAGCCCTTCATCAAAGTAAAAGTACCCATGTAATTTGTGATCATTTACTTGTTTATTTTTGCGATTTGTCGCTGAAGCAATTCATACATAACCCCATCAAAAATCGCCCCCTTATCTCTAGCAACTGCACACATTTCCCAAATCACACCAGCGTTAAACCATTGTAATTCTGTATGGTTATAGACCTTCATCATTGTTAAGTACAGTTCCCATCCTTCATCGTCAGGCTTTACCTTAATTGATTTGACTGATTGGTAGGCTATTACAGAAATACCCAGAAGTAGGAACAACTCCTTACTCTCATTATGAGTAAAAATCATTCCTAAGCAGATAAGTCCCCATTTGAGTAAGAACAAAGCAACTTTGAAGATGGATTTCCAATGAGTTCCGTATAAATTCGGGTACCGATCTTTAACTAATAGGTTTTCTCTGTAATTCGATATCTCTGCGTAGATGAGGGCGTCAGTGAGTAAATAATCTATTGATTTTGTTTGCATATATGGCGTATCAAGGTACACGCGAACTTCAGAAGCTAGTTCATCTTTTAACATCGGCCAGATTTCTTGTTTTGTATCGAAGAGCCCTCCTAAATAGCTTGATTTGTGATCCCAAAATGTTTGGTCGTTAAAAGTTTCCTTTTGTTTATCGGTCATTTTTTCTTCGTTGTTTAACCATCCTCGAAGATTGTCAAATACATCCCTTGCTTTAGTGATTCTCTGGTTATAAGCATCTGCTGAAATACCTTCCTCCATCGATCTCTCTCGAAGATTTTCAAGCATTTCTTTTGCTAACGAATAGTATTGACGATTTGCCCACCGAACTTCAGGTTCTTCCGGCCAGTTCCCTAACCATTGCTGTTCTTCTTCAAGAAAAAGGGCTATATCCATATCAACTCCATGTGGTAAATCGCTGCGATGACTATGATTATCTCTGATAATCAAGATAATAAAGCAAGTTCTCAACTTAAGTAATATCAGCGTTTCCAATCTCAACCAATTCAGTTGATTATTTCTAACAATAAAAAAATACAGTAAGGTGTAACAATACTTTGTTTCCTTTGACCAAAAACCAACGTAAATCAGCTTCTTAGAAAACGTAGAGAGGGTTCGACTCCCTCAATACGTTTTGCACATTCGAGATAGTGAATAAGCCACTTATAGCGAAAATCTCCGTATGCTTTTAAAGCGACAGTTAACACTGATGTCCGAAAGGTGAGTCATGGTGATTTGCGAGGCGACCGTCCGCCCCACGGACGGGGCGGTCGAGCATCCACGGATGGACTAGCTGCGTGTCGGTGAGAAAGTGCCATGACAAGCCTAAACTCTTGGGCTAATTAATAAAAAAGCCAGCAAAGCTAAATGCTTGCTGGCTTTTCTGTCTAACTTATTCACTCGCTTTATAACATCACACGAGCACTTAATCTCAGCGGCTCAACTATGACTTCTTAGGAAAAATCGGATAGGACTCAGTGCCTAACACTTTGCCATCGACCGTGAGACCATAGTAATCGCTGTCATTGTGGTATTTCTCCTGCGCTTGCTTCACATCGCCTTTGTTACGTGGGTCCTGTGGACGCTCGTGGGAGTTGATATAAGCGGCAACATCCCAAGCCTGTTGGTTCGTCAGCTGCATGCTCTTACCAAAGGGCATGTTTTCATAAATGAAAAATGCGGCAGTATTGACCCTGTGCATTCCCGCTCCCCAGTTATAACTTTGAGGTCCCCACAGCGGCGGCAGTGCATACACACCCGCAATGGCTTGACCTTGCCCATCAACACCATGACAAGTTTGGCAATGGGCGACATACACGGCTTTACCTCGTTCAGGTGAATAGGCTTGTTCGGGTTTTGGGATCTCAGGATAAGCTCGACCTGGCAAGTTAGCACGTTGCTCAACTGTCATCGCCTTAGCTAATGCCTCTGGTAGTGGGAAGTCATCCCGCTTAGCACCTTTGACTAACTCAGCATCACTGATCTCAGGAACAGGGCCACTGATATTAGCCTCATCCATCAAGCCGCCCATGCCCAACCAATAAGCGTAGGCAGAAAGCGCCACTAACTCAGGGCTACCTGATGCTGGTGCTTTACCATTCATCGAATAGTTAAAACAACCTTGGATGCGTTCTTCAAAGCTACTGACTTTATTGTCTTTTTTACGATACGCCGGATAAGCAAAATACGCACCCCAAAGGGGTGATGCATTGGCTTTACGGCCTGCATCCATATGGCAATTGGTACAGTTAAGCTCATTACCCACATACTTATCACGCAGCTGTTGGGTATTCACAAACAGTTGATAACCTAAACGCACTTTGTCACCAAAGGCGCCTTCGGGAATCGCACTCAAAGGTCTAGGGGTAAGATAGGTTTGATCTGCTACCTTAGGGAAAGAAGGCAGCGGAGCTTGCTTATCTGGGCGTTCTTGTACTGGCTCAGTTTCAGCTTGCGCCTGAACGGTTAACGACCCCATCGCGGCCAGTAATAACATTGCGGAATATTTCATGGCCGGCTCCTTATTTTAAATTCGCAAAGTAGTTGGCTAACGCATCAATCTCGGCGACGGTGAGCTTATTCGCGACGCTCCCCATCATGCCATCGACGTCACCTTTACGTGTTCCCGACTGCCATGCCAATAATTGCGTTTTGATATAACTCGCCTGTTGACCTGCTAAGCGAGGAAATAAGCCGCCACCTAATGCAGAAGGACCATGGCAGGTCACGCAGGCTGGTAAACCACGGGACCAATCACCTTGATAGGCTAAACGGGCGGTATCATCATTAAAAACAACTTGTTCACCGCGGATAACAGGCTTGACGTCATTGGCAGGCTTAGCTGAAAAATAGCTCGACACTTGCTCAATACCGTCACCTTGGAGTGTCATTGCCATCGGCATCATGGTCGCATTTTGGCGAACGCCCGCTTGGAAATGCTGCAATTGTGTCGAGATATATTCTTTAGATAATCCCGCTAATCGAGGGCCGAGTGGTTCAATACCCTCACCCGCTGCCCCATGGCAAGACACACATAACTGTGCAGCTTGTGGCATAACGTTCATCGATTGTTTGTCAGAAGGCTCGGCGGCAGCGGCATAGCCGCTACATAGCGTTAAGCCTATGACTAATGTTTTAATCTTCATGTTCTATCCTTGAAGAGAATTAAGCTCTAAAGCATAGGGGTTATTGTTATTTATGTTTGTGCTCACACACTAAACCCATTTTAAAATCAGCCGCTCATTTTTAAAACAGCCAATAAATGAGCCTTAACATTCATTAAGAGTCACTTATTGTTCAATTCAAACGGGATAAATTTACCTTACTCTGTACAAGGTTAAGCTGCAAGCCTTCAAGACTTAATGGCCTGCTCAATAACCAAATCGCGTCGATTCGAAACGATTCAATAACTTATGTATCAAATAGCATAAAAGTAACGTGCCAACGATAGCGATTAAAATACTGCTCACTCGGTATAAGGCACTGAAGATTAAGTCGTTACCTGGGGTCAAATACTGCCCAAACAAAATCCCTAACGTGGTCATAGCACCAAAACCCACGCCAGAGCCATTCGCCTCGCGCACATGGGCTTGGCTAAAAATCATCAGTCCGATCCACAACAAGGGGACAACTAACATCAATAGCCCTGACCAATCATAGAGCAGCAACTGCACGAGTATCCCAAACGACACACCCAACAGGGTGCCTATGGCGCGCTTACGGGCATAGTCGAGTGCACCATTCCAATGCATGGGAAACAATAGCAAAAGAGTGGTCGCTTGAGCCGACATCGAATCCCGCAGATCAAATATTTGGAACACCAGAAACGATGCCGTCGCTATGGTCGCGCCAAGCAAGGCTTCGTGGCGCATTCGATGCGGCGCCTTAGGCCCTGGTTTGTAAGCTGCCCTTGGTTCCACATCGGGCCAGAGTGCCGTCATAGCGTAGGCGATAACAACTGAAAGTGCTGTCGCCCAAAAGTTACTGAAAACTAAGTCGTTTAAGTCAACCCCTGGATAGCTGGCAAAGTGCAGCATGATACTGAGGCTGAGCACTCCATTGGCACCAAAGAGAAACAAACTGCCGCGGGACATGGCCGCAAAGCGGTATAAAAATAATAGGAAAACGATGGGAGTCATCATGCCGGGATGGCTGCCAAAGAAACCGCCGAGTAACCCAACCTCTAACCCAGCCATGGCAGATGAAGCCAATAATTGGCGCATAGCATGACCATTCATCACTGGCACTAATCCGAGTAGTAGCATAGGTGTCACAGTGAAAAAGACTCCATTGCTCCAACCAAAAATTTTACACAGGGTAAAACCTAAGGTCGCGCCAGTCGCAATCCGTAAACACTGGCGTAAATCGTTGGCCGTCAATGGGCTATGGCGTAGTAACATGCTCGTCGCCTTGTTCTATCGATACATTAAATGAGGATGTTTAGCTGGCTTATGCTGCGTTCACACTTATGTTGCTTTGAAGCGTTCACTCAAGCCACTCGCGGCAAATACAAACCACCGCGAGTCACTCGTGCTCGTCAACACAGATAAGTACTAATGGATATGCCGATAAATATGCTGGTAAAAACGCTAGTAAACATTCTAGTAAATAGGCTAGTAAATATAGTGCAGCAGGCTGATTGCTTTAATCTGCATCTTAGCGAGCAAGCTAAACAGGCTATTCTCGGGCAGCAGTTGCACGGTCGCGCGCGCACCCGCAGGTAAGCTGTTCATTGCCATACCATCTAACACTAGATGTAATCTCAATCTTTGGGCATCACGTACCCAACGGTCCGATTCCTGTGGCGCGGCTAAACGGCCATTGGCATCGAATTGCCCTGCACTCACGCCCGCATCGACACTGCTCACCGTCGCCCGATATAAACGCCCTGGTTCGCCATCGAACGCAATCAAAGCGGTCGAAGAAGCATTCACGCCACGCAGGCTCTTCTCGCGAAAATCGGCAATAATATCCACTTTATCCGATACCACGGCCAACAGAGGTTGCCCCACGGTCGCAAAACTACCGACTTCTAACTGCAGGTTAGTCACTATCCCATCTTGATCGGCACGTATTTGGGTGTAAGACAGATTAAGCTCGGCTTGGGCTAAATGGTTTTGCGCCTGACGCACTTTAAGATTCTCTTCGCCATAACTGCCACGACTCACTTTGAGTTTTTCTAAACGCGCATTGGCGGCAAGCAAATTGGCTTCAGCAGCTGCGGCATCGCTATCGGCTAGCTCCTTTTGCTGCTGCGATACGCCATGGGTGGCATACAAGGCATCGAGACGTTTAGCCTCACTGCGTTTTTGTTGTGAGGTGGTTTTATTGGCATTGACCTCGGCCTTAGCGGCCAGTAGCGAGGCATCTAACTCAGCATTATCTTGACGGGCTTGCTCTAAGGCCAATTTAGCTTGCGATACCGCTAACTCATAAGGTGCGGGATCGACTTGAAACAACAAATCGCCCTTGGCAACCGCTTGGTTATTGGTCACGGCTATGGTCTGAATTTTACCGCTGATCTGCGGCGTCACTTTCGTCACTACACGGGTCGCCATGGCTTGAGGCGTTAATGGCATCATAGTGTCGGCCAGCATGAAATAGCCAAAAACCATCACAAAGCCAAACATGGCAAATTTTACTAAACGGGCAAACTGTTGATCCGGTGTCATCTTCTTTCTCACAAAATGGTGTCTGTAACCTTGGTTAATTTGGCGCTTGCGTTGTCGCTGATCAGGCTAATAATGCGTTCAAATTCGCTCAACTCTTCAGCACTGATCCCGCCTAATAACTCACGGCGCACTTGAATAATCCGCGCTTCCATTTGCTTTAAAACATCTAATCCCGCTGGCGTCAGGCTCACAATCCTTGCCCGCTTATCTTTGTCACAGCAATGACGCTCGACTAGACCTTGCTCTTCTAATTGCCCTAAGGTGCGCATTAGCGAAGCCAATTCAATTTCTAAGGCATCGGCCAATACTTTCTGGCTCACGCTGTCGCCTAAACGCAGCAGTTTCCAAAGGGCAGTCCAACGGGGATGAGTTAATCCTAAAGGTGCCAGCTCAACATCGGCCACGGTACGCCACAATCGATGCAGACGGCCTAAATGCTCCGCCAGTGATAACTCTTTTAGTCGCTCTAATTCTTTTTGCATCTTGCCCACCCACTTAGTTAGCGTGCTAAGCATTATACTTAGTTAGCAGGCTAAGTAAATATTTAGGTCACAAATAGATCTGTGTCCAAGGGCACGAAACGAGCGTAAGAGGGAATAAATAACGTAAAAAGGTTCGCGCCCTCTCAAATCTTATCAAGTTGTATCTCTATAATATCAAACGGATAAATTGAGTTGATTTGCACATGAATTGGAGGCTGTTTTGATAAATCTAAAAATTAGTACGAGGATCGTTATTGGGATCTGTCTATTACTGTTAACAGTAATGAGCTTTATCATGCCGCTCGTTCTCTCTGAATTCAGTCGCCAAGTTGCAGAATCCGAGCAAAGAGAACTCCATAAGATCTATGAAACCGCTGTTGCCGAGATAGCCTCATCGGGCAAATTAGCCGAAGCAATGGCAACCATCATCTCACTCACGCCAGAAGTTCAAAGCACCTTTGCAACAGGCGAGCGTGATGAACTCACCGCCCGTACCTTACCTATATTTACCCAACTTAAGCGCGATTTTGCGGTTCAGCAATTCCAATTCCATAGACCACCAGCCACTTCTTTTTTACGCTTGCATCGTCCTGAAAAATTTGGCGATGATCTCACCAGCATACGCAAGACCATAGTTGAAACAAATAGCCAAAAGCGCCCTCTTTATGGCTTGGAATATGGAGTGGAAGGATTAGGTATTCGTGGTTTAGTTCCAATGACTTACAACGGACAACACACGGGCTCAGTTGAGTTTGGCATGTCCTTCGGTCAACCCTTTTTTGATAATTTTAAACAAGCCTATCAAGCAGAAATTGCCCTCATCTTGCCAGATGATTCTGGATATAAGTTATTTGGCGCTACATTCACGCCTGATACCCAAGCGACAGATGAACTCAATAACGTCATGCAAGGCCATGAAGTCATACGCACTATTTCCTTAAATAACAAAACCTATGCTCTGTATCGCAACGCCATAAAAGATTACTCAGGAAACGTGTTTGGCGTACTCGATATTGCGATGGATAGAACCCATTCAGAACAAGCGATAGCGGATATTCGCCTTAAGTTGATCCTTATCGGTTTAGTGGCTCTGGTCATTGGAACTGCCATTGCTTGGTTTATTGCCAAAGGGATTACTCGCCCTATCGCTGAAACCACCCAAGCCATGAATGATATCGCTGAAGGTGAAGGCGATTTAACCCGCAGAATCGCGGTAAAAGGTAAGGATGAAATTGCTGAATTATCGATGGCATTCAACCGCTTTGTAGAAAAAATCCACAACACAGTTTCCCACGTCGCCGACTCAACAAGCCTGCTCGCCACCTCTGCTGAAGAAATGTCGAGCATTACGCGGGAAACCCAGAAGATGGCGAGTCGTCAGCACCTCGAAACCGAGCAAGTTGCCACCGCAATGAATGAAATGGCCGCAACGGTTCAAGAAGTTGCCCATAACGCGACCGATGCGGCCGATGCCGCCAATCATGCCAATGACTCAACCGAACAAGGCAAATTGGTTGTACAAAAAGTGGTAACCACTATCGCCATATTGGCCGAGGAAATAGCCACAGCAGCGAGTGAAATCAATGAATTAGAGCGTAATACCGCTGAAATCGATTCTGTGCTTGTGGTTATCCGTAATATTGCCGACCAAACTAATTTACTCGCACTCAATGCGGCAATTGAAGCCGCAAGGGCGGGAGAACAAGGTCGAGGATTTGCGGTCGTTGCCGATGAAGTACGCACTCTGGCGAGCCGCACTCAAGCATCTACGACGGAAATTCAGCAGATGATCGAAGCGCTTCAGCATAAAGCTAAGTCTACAGTCAATGCGATGGAAACCAGCACCCGCACCACCCAAAGCTGTGTATCCCAAGTTCACCAAGCGGGTGAAGCACTCGAAGCCATTACCCATGCGGTTTCCACCATTAGCCAGATGAATATCCAGATCGCCAGCGCTGCAAATGAGCAATGTGCGGTTTCGGCAGAGATTAATAAAAATGTTAATAACATCAATGATATTGCGACCAATGCGACAGATAGTGCGGTACAAACTGCACGCGCCGGCGATGAGCTTGCCCAACTCGCAGCCCGTTTAACAACTTTATTAGCTCAATTTAGAATTTAAACAAAACAAAACGCCGCATTCTCTGCGGCGTTTTTATTAGCTTATTTTATAAGGTTTTATTTAGGACGCACGCCTAAAGTGTGGCAAATCGCGTAGGTCAATTCGGCGCGATTTAAGGTATAGAAATGGAAATCCTTCACGCCTTCGCGGGACAGCACTTTCACCATGTCGATGGCCACGTTTGCCCCCACCAATTGGCGTGTACCCGCATCGTTTTCTAGGCCGTCGAATTGCTTATGTAACCAATTCGGTAACGACACATTGGTCATGCCCGCGAAACGTTTTAGCTGGGTAAAGTTAGTCACAGGTAAAATGCCCGGCACAATTTCAACGTCGATACCGGCGGCAACGCAGCGATCACGAAAACGCAGGTAAGATTCCACATCGAAGAAAAATTGGGTAATGGCACGGCTAGCGCCCGCATCAATCTTACGCTTAAGGTTGATCAAATCCGCCTGTGCATTACTCGCATCGGGATGCACTTCTGGATAGGCCGCAACGGAAATATCAAAGTCAGCCACAGAGCGCAGTAAACGCACTAAATCGACCGCAAAACGGGTTGGCTTTGGGCTGCCCGCAGGTAAATCACCCCGCAGTGCCACTATGTCACGAATGCCCGATTTCCAGTAATGTTTGGCCAGTTCTAATAACTCTTCATCGCTGGCATCCACTAAGGTTAAGTGCGGTGCGGCAACGAGGTCGGTTTCCTGTTGGATACGTTCAATCACGCCATGGGTGCGGTCGCGAACACCTGAGTTAGCACCGTAAGTCACAGACACAAACTTAGGATTCAGCGGCTCTAAACGACGGATAGAGTTCCACAGGATCTGTTCCATTTCGGGGGTCGATGGCGGGAAAAACTCAAAAGAAACATTAATATCGCCATTAAGCTCAGACAAGCTCTGATTCAGCGATTGTGAATGTTGTGCGTGATGAAAAGCCATGTGTATTTCCTCAACCGCCCTTGGCGCTACTCTTTGCTAGTATGAATTAGTTCAAATGGACGTTTGGACGTCTATATGTCCATATACTAGAGAAACTGAGATGTAAGTCAAGCCCAAAAATACCCATAAACCGCATTTAATCTCGGTTAATTCGATAGATTTATTCTAGCCAATAAAAAAGGACTCGAATGAGTCCTTTAAGAGGCTTGATATCGCATTATTCCTGCAGCAGATCGCGACAGATCTGGGTCAGATCCGACTGCACCGCTGCCGCTGTCACTTCGCGTCCTGCGCCCGGTCCACGGATGATCAGCGGATTACCTTGGTAGAAGACACTGCGGATCACAAACACATTATCACCAGGGGTTAAGTTGGCGTAAGGGTGATGGGTGTCAATCCACTGCAAACCCACTTCGGCCTTGAGCTCTGGACCGCTGTTGTCTAAGGATGCCACATATCTGAGCACCTTATTTTGCTCCGCCGCCGCACCATACTGTTGCAGCAGATCGGCATCTAACTCGGCAATGCGGGTGAGAAATTGATCTAAGGGAATATCCGCCAAAGCGGCTGGCACGAGTGAACGCAGTTCAATATCTTCAAGCTCGATTTCAAGGCCAATCTCACGGGCTAAGATAAGCAGTTTACGCTGCATATCGCGGCCGGAGAGATCGTCGCGGGGATCGGGTTCAGTAATACCTAAGCCTCTGGCTTCAATCACTAATTCTGAAAATGGCTTGCTGGTATCGTATTTCTCAAATAACCAACACAGGGTGCCGGAGAAAATCCCGCCCACGGCTTCAACACTATCACCGCTGTTACGCAGATCATTTAGCGCATGTTGGATGGGTAAACCTGCGCCACAGCTGGCGTTATAGCGCCAAAATAAGCGACGATTACCCAGTTGCTGCTTTAACTCTCGATAGAAAGGCAGTGGACCCGAGCCCGCAAGTTTATTCGCGCTCACCACATGGATGCCACGCTCGAATAGCTCTGGATATTGCAGCGTCAAACTGGCGCTGGCACTGATATCTAAGGCCACCAGCTCATCGCAGTTAACTTGCTCTAATTGCTCGAATAAATGTTCATACTGCCAAGGCGTTGCTTCAGTATTAAACTCTGTTTGCCACGCGGCAAGATTAATCCCAGTTGATTTAATCAAGGCTTTACTCGAACTGACTAAACCGACTAACTCAACACTGGCTTCGAGTTCATGGTCCAATGATGGTGAAACCGACTTAAACAGATCGATCCAAGCCTCACCGATATTACCCACACCGAGCAGCAGGACACCAATGCGTTTACGCGGGCCAGCGCAGCGGCGGTGGACTTTTTGGGTTAACAGATTCACCTGTGACTGGGGCACTAACGTCACTAAACTTAAATCGCCACTGAACAAAGGTTTAGCATCACGGCTCAGTAAACGGGCAAAGCTACGACGATAATGTTCGGCGTCGGCACTCACTAATGCGACTAAACCAAAATCTGTGTTGATCTGCTGATCGCTGATCCCTAATGCTTCTGCCTCGGCATCGAGTAATCTTTGAACTTGTTTTTGATTCTCAGCGGTATAGGCAAGTTCAACCCTTTGATGGGCAGAGGTCCAATGGGCCAATGGCGTTAAACCCGCGGCAATCAATAAATCTAATAAACGAGTTAACTCCCCTGTGAGTTTAAAGCCGAACAGGACGACAGCATTGAGGTTAGTCACCACAGGCGCGCTCGCCGACGAACTGTGGGGCGCGATTAAGGTAAAGTCGGTGTGGGACGCATAACTTGAACGCACCGCTAAGCTCACTTCGGTATTGAATAACGGCTGCAAAGTGCGCGAATGCAATACTGGCGAGCCTAAACGCGCTAGGCGATCGGCTTCGGCAAGTGACATGCTTTTAAGTAACTTGGCATCGTTGATTTTATTAGGATCGGCGTTGAACACCCCTTCCACATCGGTCCAAATGGTCACGCGCTCGATATCGGCGAGACTAGCAATCAGGCTGGCGCTAAAATCTGAACCATTACGACCAAGTAACAAGGTATCGCCACGCTCGTTAGCACAGATAAAACCTGTGATCACTAAGCGTTCATTTGGGTGGGCGGCCAATAGGGCTTGTACTTTAGCGCGGGATTCTTGTACCCGAATTTGTGGCACAGCGGCTTCATCGGCCACTAAAATTGAACAGGCATCCACATGGCTTGCTGCCACGCCAGATTCGCGCAGCAGCGCCGCCATTAAACGTGCCGACCAACGTTCGCCAAAGCTCACCACATGGTTGATTTGGTATTCGTTGCGCTCATCTAAAGACAACAAGCTGATGAGTTGCGCTTTATCAGTGGCCAAACGCTCACGCAGATCTCGGGCTTGTTCATTCGACAACAACTGCTCAATCAATCCCTGTTGGTAACTGATCAGCACTTGTAATTCTTCTTGCCATAGCTGACCCGCATCACGCAGCGCTAATAATTTATACAGGAAATTCGTGCTTTTACCCGCTGCAGAGACCACCACGAGATCATCACTATGACCGTGGGTTAACAGGATATGGGCGACTCGGCGATAACAATCGGCATCCGCTAAACTGGAGCCACCAAATTTATGTAAGTGACAACGTGCCATCTATTATTCCTCTACTGACAAGCCGCAACGGCGGCTAATCCTGCTTGAATATCTGCAACTAAATCGGCGGCATCTTCAATACCCACCGATAGACGCAATAGGGTGTCCTTAATACCAGCCTCGAAGCGCGCCTGCGGCTCCATGGCTCTGTGGGTCATAGTTGCGGGCACGGCCACTAAACTTTCGACGCCACCTAAACTTTCCGCCACGCTAAATAAGCTGAGTGCACCTAAAAAGGCCACCACTTCGGCCTCGCCGCCTTTTAGTTCAAAACTCAGCATAGCGCCAAAGCCCTGTTGTTGCTTGGCCGCAATGGCGTGGCCTGGGTGATCCGCAAGCCCTGGGTAATAGACTTTACTCACCACAGGGCTTTGCGTTAATACCTCAATAATACGCTGGGCATTGGCTTGATGCTCGCGAATACGCACCGCTAAGGTACGCAGGCCGCGCAGGGTCAGATAACTGTCAAAGGCTGACCCCGTTAAGCCTAGAGTGTTCGACCACCAATGTAAGCTTTCGCCGATTTGCGCGTCTTTGGCGACCACTGCGCCGCCGACCACATCGCTGTGGCCATTGATATATTTAGTGGTGGAGTGGATAACGATATCCGCGCCTAACAATAGGGGTTGTTGCAATATCGGCGATAAAAAGGTGTTATCGACCACCACCAGCGCGCCGACCTCATGGCTCGCCTTAGCAATGGCTTCGATATCTACCACACGCAATAACGGGTTCGATGGGGTTTCGAGCCACACCATCTTAGGATTCTGCGCAATGGAGGCGGCTAACGCTTGGCTGTCGGTTTGGTCGACCACAATGAGCTTAAACTGGCCTTTCTTCGCCAAGTTGGTAAATAAACGGTAGGAACCACCATAGCAATCATGGGGCACAACTAATAGGTCATCGGCGCCGAGCAAAGTCGTCACTAAGGTGATGGCCGCCATGCCAGTGCACGTCACTATGCCAGTGGCGCCCTTTTCTAATTGGGCTAATGCTTCGCCTAAAATGCAGCGCGTTGGGTTGCCTGAACGACTGTAATCGAATTCGCGGGGATTTTTATGACCATCGAAGGCGTAATTAGTCGACAAATAAATCGGTGGCACAACTGCGCCATATTGAGTATCGCTTTCGATACCCTGACGCACTGCCAGTGTGGCTAATTGACGCTCTGCCATGGGTGGACTCCTAAATTCGGTAGACTGATAGAGATGTCTGGACGTCTAAATGTACCTAAGCCCAACGCCATCGTCAATAGGCGTGAAGACGTTTAGACGTCTGAACATAAAGAAATCTGTTTGCAATCACAAAGAAATAGTAGCAATAATTTGACTGTTCTTTGTAAGGGTTTAAAATCTGCCCCGAATTTAGCGTTATAACAGGTGAGTCAATGACTGAATGGAATGGGGAATACATCAGCCCCTATGCTGAACATGGCAAGAAGAATGAACAAGTAAAAAAAATTACTGTGTCTATTCCGCTCAAAGTGCTTAAGGTCCTCACGGACGAACGTACTCGTCGTCAGGTCAATAATTTGCGTCACGCCACCAACAGCGAGCTGTTGTGTGAGGCATTTTTGCACGCCTACACTGGCCAGCCATTGCCCAACGATGAAGATCTGTCAAAAGATAACCCAGACAGCATTCCCGCCGAAGCCAAGTTGTTGATGGATCAAATGGGAATCGAGTGGGAAGACATGGAATAGCGACTCGTCGCTTTCAAAGTCATATCACAGTGCTCATCAATAGGGATCGTTAACGATCCCTTTTTGTTTATACCCAAGCGACTTCAAACTTTAAATTTCACCATCTTGAGTTGGTTTGGGATATAGGAAATCCTATGTTTTCTATGATAGATCCACAGACACTCGCCTTAGCCTCGCTGGTCGTGTTTCTGGGCGCCTTAACCCAAAGTCTGATTGGGTTTGGGCTTGCGGTTGTCGCCAGTCCTTTGCTGTATATCGTCGATCCACAACTTGTACCTGCGCCTGTTATTGCTATGGGTTTCTCCATCGCCCTGCTGACCTTAGTGCGTGAACGCGGTCACTTAGAATTCAATGGCTTGCAATATGCGCTCCTAGGTCGCGTGCCCGGCGGTTTTATCGGCGCGAGTTTATTACTGTTTGCGCCTCAACCCATACTGGGTTTATCCATCGCCGCCATTGTGACTATCGCGGTGATCCTCAGCCTGTATAAATTCAGCCTGCCAGTGAATAAGAAAACCCTCTTCGGTGCGGGCGTGGTTTCAGGGATCTTCGGCAATATCGCCGCGATTGGTGGCCCGCCGATGGCGATTTTGTTGGCAGGCAAAGATGCCTCGCAGTTTCGTGCTGCCCTGTCGGCCTTCTTCATTTTTAGCTCCATGATTGCATTGATCATTTTAGCGATCACTGGCTTATTAGAATTAAAACATCTGTGGCTGTCGTTGATGCTGCTCCCCTCAGTGATTTTAGGTTACTTAGTCGCAGGACGATTAGTGGGCCGTGTCGATAAAGAGAAGACAAAGATGGCGACGTTAGTCCTGTGCAGTATCAGCGCCTTAGTGCTAACGGTGAAGTCGGTTATTGAGTTATTACCCCAATAAGCGTCCTGCTTGTACTGGCAAACCTTCTCAAGATTCAAACAATAAAAAAGCACTGACATTGCCAGTGCTTTTTCTTTATCTATCAATATGTAAAGCTAGATTACACTCAGCTTAAATAGCTTTGCCCTGCGTACACAATAAAGTGTCTTAAGGCGAGTACGCCCGTTAAGCTCGCACAAGCCACCATGATCATCGCGCCCTTAGTGTGGCGAGTCGCGGCGGGTAGCAGCATAAACAGCAATGGAATACCAAAACCTATACCGACAACGCCTATCCAGAACACGCTTGCCCATAACCCAGAAGTTAACGATGCTAAGGCCGCAGCCGCCGCGCCGCCCTTGAAGTACAAGGCGCAGAACAACATGAACAGGAACAGGATTTCAATCGCCATCACAGGCAATTCTAAACCGTGCATCTTCACTAAAGTTTTGTCGTGGCTGTCAGTCTTAAACATCAGCAACGCCAGTACCGCGTTTGCCGCAGCGCCCGCCGACAAACCTGACACTAAAAACAGCGCAGGCAGTACCGCAGTGTTGAGCATAGGATAGGCATTCATCGCCGAAATTAAGAAGCCAGTGTAAGCCCCTACGCCAATGGCGAGGACAAACAACAATACTTCAATCAGCTTTCGAAATGGCATAAGTAACTTAGCGATAGGTGTTAGGAAACCCAAACCCCATTTTGGTAAGTCATCCCGCAGCACAATAATGGCGTACGCAAAAGCTAAGGGAGAATACGCCAGCAGCGCCAGCACCCCGATTGCCATCACAGACTGGAAGTTATAGTGAATTAAGATCAACCAGAAGTGGAATGGTTTGGTTAAGTCAAACACTAAGCAAGCTAGACCTAAGCTAATTGCTACAGGCCCAATAATGGCTGCCGCCTTAAGAATGCTGCTTTCAGCTCCCGCGCTGAGTTCCTTATTCGCCCAGCGCAAACCAATGCCAATCAGTAAACTGCCCGCGGATAACCCCGCCATAAACAGGTAAACGGCGATGACCCAGTGCCAAGTGACAGGATCATATTGCGCCATGTCGCCCCAAGTATTGTTCATAATCAAATCCCCCCTCTTTTGGTAGGAACGCGATATACCCTAGGTTTAGTGCCCAAATGGGTTTTATCTTGGTAAGTGATTTTAGTGTTGAGCATGATGGCCACTTCACTCTTAGGATCATTGGCATCACCAAACACTAAGGCATCGGTTGGACACACAGTCACACACGCTGGCTCTTCACCCCGAGCTAAACGACTGTCTTTACAGAAGTTACACTTATCCGCCGCCTTGGTTTCTGGGTTCATAAAGCGCACTTTATATGGGCACGCTGCCACACAGTACATACAGCCGACACACTTCTCGGTATGGATAGAGATAATGCCATCTTCACCCACATAGGCCGCGCCTGTTGGGCACACTTTAACGCATGGTGCATCTTCACATTGCTGGCAAGATACCCTGTGATATTTGAAATGCAGATTGGGCATCTCACCAAAGGGGCCTTCCACACGCACTTGCAGACGAGTTACGCCTTCGGGTACGCCATTTTCACTGCGACACGCCACGTTACAAGCTTGGCAGCCGATGCACTTATTCTCGTCGTGCACCATTACATATCGTTTATTCATTTAAGCCTCCGATTAGCGCTTTGCCAGCGTGACGCCCGTGGTGTGCACTGTCATGCCACACACAGGAGCAGTAACGTGCGGCAGTAAGTTACCGCAGTGGATACCTTTGCCCGTTGCTCTGACCAACTCTTTGTTTTTAGAACCAAAGCCCATGTAAGCAAACACAGTATCTTGGCGAATACCCGGCGTGACTAAGGCATGGCCTTCTTCTGTGCCAACACTACTGGTGAGGCGGATTGGGTCGCCATTGCTGATCCCTAATTTGCCCGCAGTGACGGGGTGAACCCACACAGCGTTATCCGACATCAGGTTAGCGAGCATAGGTACATTGTGGGTGGCGCCATTGGTGTGCACCGCCACTTTGCCTTGGATAAAGTACAGCTCATCTGCTTTTTTAAGATTCACTTCGCGGAACTTGATCACCCCACGGCCTGGTGCCATGGCTTCGACTTTCGCGGAAGTGAGTTCAATTTTGCCACTCGGGGTTTTAAAGGTCAGTGCGCTGGCGTAAGTGCCGTCTTCATCGGCAGGTCGCGCATTGGGGTATGCCTTAATAAACTCGGCAACCATCTTAGGCTCGCACAACATAATTGGCTTACCGAAGCTCACAAAACCTTCGTCTTTGATCCGGCGCAGCAGGTCAGTGTCGCGGTTCACCTGCAGCATTTGCAGGGTTTCCATGTTTTCCCATGGATAGAACTCGCCAAGGCCCATAGCCACACCCACATCCTTAAAGATCTGCCAAGAAGGCTTAGTATCACCTAAGGTTTCAACGACCCGTTGGCGCACATAATAGGCCGGATTTTTACCTGACTTATCAGCAATTTCTTCATCACGTTCAAGATAAGTCGACTCAGGTAAAATCACGTCCGCATAGGCGGCGGTTTCGCTGATATACACATCACACACGGCGATAAAGTCGAGCTTTTTCATCGCTTCAACAACGCGTGCTCTGTCTGTCATGGTTTGCATTGGGTTAGTGCGTGACATCACCCAGCCGTGTAACTGGTAAGGAACAGCGCTTAATGTGGCATCGAGAATGGTTTGGTAAACGCCGCCCGATGTCCACATCATGGCGTACTGTTCTTCCACCTGATCGATACGTTTCGCTGCTGGTTTTGGCATGTCTTTCACGCCAGGTTTTGCCAATACGGGCGCAACCGCTTCACCGGCAAGCTTGTTGTAATCACCGGGTTTCTGGCCGATATAAATCCCGCCCTTACGCTCGATGTTACCAATCAAGACGTTAGCGGCGTAAAGGGCGCGGCGCATCTCAAACTCTTCGGTGGTAAAGGTGGCTCTGTGACCAAAATCGACCACAGCATGGGGCGCTTTAGCGGCATATTCGTGGGCGATACGACGAATGTCTTTGGCAGGCACATCGGAGATGGTTTCAGCCCATTCAGGGGTATAAGCTTTCACTTCGGCGGCAAAGGCTTCGAAGCCTTCCACATAACGCGCGACAAATGCCTTGTCGTAAAGATTATCTTCAATCAATACATGGCATAACGCCAAGGCGACGGCCACATCGGTACCGGGGCGAATGGCATACCATTCATCGGCCTTGTCGGCCACAATGGAGAATCTTGGCTCGAACACCACCAGCTTGGCACCTTTGTCCATTTGCGCCGCCATCATGCCGCGGGTTTCGGACATATTGATGCCTTCGTACAAGTTATGGCCGAAGTTAATGATGTATTTAGAATTACTTAAATCACGTTTGACCTTAGTGCCAAAAATAGCCTTAGCGGCAATTTCATAACCACCTGGGCAAGTCGACGCGTGGGTAAAGGTATTTGGACTACCAAAGGCGGTCGCAAGGTGAAACAAATGCTTTTCTTGTGAGCCAGATTTTGACGAGAATGCCACGGCTTCTGGGCCATGTTCTTTTTTGATTTTATTGAGGTTTTCAGCGATTAATTTATAAGCCTCATCCCAACTGATCTCAGCCCATTTGCCTTCGCCGCGCTCACCGACCCGCTTTAACGGTTTAACGATACGCTGTGGATCGTACAATAAACTATGGCCTGCGCCGCCTCGGGCACACACTTTACCGCCAAAGGATTTAGCGGCCTTGTTGCCACTAATGAAGACGTTTTTGCCCTCAATCACCCGCGCCGAAATCGGGCAGCGAGTCGAACACATTTCACAAATACTGGCAATGTCTTTGCCCATGCCCTTTAGCTGCTTATTCTCTAATGCCGCTAAGCTGCCCGGCAGCAGACTGGCCAGCGCACACGTGGCGCTGCTCGCTCCTGCTCCCTTTAAAAAGGTTCGCCTATTAAGCTCAATCATGGTTACCTCCATCACGCTCATCCCACCCGTCTGTCGCCATTTTTGGCGCCATCGAGCAGAGGTTTGCTCACTGATTTGATTACTTTTTTAGTTATAAAGCGTTAAAACAGCGCCACCATATCTTCAAAATACACGGCATACGCTGAATACACTGCTCATCCACAGAGATTGTTATCCCGAAAGAGGTAGGTGGGTATTGTGGTAAACCACATGGGGAAGCTCGGTGTGATCTACCGCAACTAAAACCTAAGACTGACCTTGAAATACGTGAATAAGATCAATAGGTCCTAAAACACGAGCAGAAAAAAGCCGCCAGATGGGGTAAATGGCGGCTTAAAAAAAACAGATATCTCAGTAAATTGCGATAACACTCATGGGATGAGCATCACTATGCTGAGTGAAAAGCTGAGTAAAAACCTACCACAATCCTTAATCCATTAATTCTATATCGAGGCAGTTGAGCAGCCGAATCGCTTCGTCGCGGCTAAACTTAGCGCCTTTGATTTTATTGTTAAAAATGTCGATATCGTAATTGGAGGCCTCGCTGAAATCCGCCTCCAATAATTGAGTTCGGCCAAACAAACTATGACTAAAATCCGTGTAGGTGAAATTGGCTTGATTAAAACTGCCCTCGCGAAAATCGACATCGTGGGCCTTACACTCTTCGATGATAATTTCATCGAGGGACAAACCTAAAAATGAGCAATCATTTAAGATGGATTGCTTAAAGGAAAAGGGCGCGGCAAAGGATAAACGCGACCACGCGGCTCGGGTCCAATCGATACCGACTAACTTACATTCTTCAAACTCCACCCCGCTGAAGTGACACTGGGGCACTTTCACTAAACTTAAGTTGCAACGCACAAAGCGGCAATCGATAAACTTGCATTTACGGAAAGTGCTCTCGCTAAAATGGCAATCTTGAAAGCAGCAATCCTCAAACTCGATGCCCTGTAGATCTTGGGCTAATTCCGACAAGCCATTGAACTGTTTTGATAAAAAACTATTGCCCTGCAAAGCCGCGCTTTGTGCGAGTTGCGATGGCGCAAGCTGTGATTGTGTAAGCTGCAAGACTTCTTTCTGTGACGACATAACACCTCTAATCCTGCCCAATCCCCAACAATAAAATATGCAGGGCAATTGGGCTAGATACTACTTATTGTTTACTCTCTGATACGAGGCTTGAGACTCACCGGCTAAATGCTCGCGACGAGTTCCTCAAGCTGATCGGTCGCCTTAGACCAACCCTGATGAAACCCCATATCCTCATGATTCTGCCTATCTTCGCTATTCCAATGCAGCACCCGCGCAGTGTACTTAGTCTTGCCGTCCACAGGTTCAAAAGTAATAGTTGCCGTCATAAAGGCTTTATCGGACGGCACCCAAGCCTCAGTAAAGGCATCGGTAAATACGATGCGCTCATTCTCAACCACCTCGAGATACACGCCACGATTCGGGAAATCCTGTCCCTCAGGGCTGCGCATCACGATCACATTTGAACCACCGGCACGCACATCTAAGCTCGCGCTAGCCACAGTCCACGGCCTTGGCGTAAACCAAATTTTGAGGAGTTCTGGCTCGGTCCACGCGCGGAACAGCTTTTCTGGCGGCGCATCGATAATCCGCTCTAATACTAGCTCTCGTTGATTATCATTCTGTACATGCTGACTTGTGCTCATATTCCCTCCATTGGATATTTGGCTTGATGGTCTTGTCGGCTGCAGCTACATCATAAGCTCGCATATCAGCGCGCTAAAATACAGCCCTTCAACATTAGCTCGTCCGCAGAACACCAGCCCTCCATCATGCTCAGCACTGAGTGTTAGCGCGTGATTCCCTTGCAAATCCTTATGCCCGCTAGATTCAAGCCACAGAACTATATAAAGAGCAGTGTAAAGATCTGTGCAAAGAGCGATGCAAATAGCCGTGGCAAATTTTGTCAAAAAAGGTAGAATGTCGCCACTTTTTCGCGGCAGTCTAGAACAAGGTTCTCTCGGATTAATGGTTAGCATTTTCGAGCAAAATGGCACGGGCCCAGCCCGCTTTCGCAGACCACTTTCACTGTGGTGCCAACCTTGCCCTGCGTTTGTTCCCTACCTTGCATTATCTCCTGCTGACACAATTCAAACACCGCCCGAAAATACCCCTTTTGCTGTTCAAGATTTAACATCAAATCCCGCAAACTGGCTGAACGCTTTACGCCCTAAGCCAAGCGCGAATAATAAAGCGGTTGCAATGAATCTGGCTGTTGCTAACGCCATAGTCCATCTGCAAACCGACACTTATAAAAACCTTATCCCTACACTCTCTATCCTAAGGAATACTCGTCATGAGTCTTGCTGATTCCGTATTAGCCGTGAATAACGATTTGCCAATCCGCACCGACAGCCCAGTCCACAGCGGCAAGGTTCGCAGCGTTTACTGGCTAACCGATGCCGACAGCCGCCGTTTAATCAAAACCAAGGGTTATAACGTCCCCGAAGATACCCCGCTCGCCATCATGGTGATCAGCGACCGTATCTCAGCCTTCGACTGTATCTTCCACGGTGAAGGTGGTCTCAAAGGCATTCCCGGTAAAGGCGCGGCATTAAATGCCATTTCTAATCATTGGTTTAAGCTATTTGCCGAAAACGGTTTAGCCGACAGCCATATTTTGGATATCCCGCACCCGTTCGTATGGATAGTCCAAAAAGCCCGCCCCATTAAAGTCGAAGCCATTTGCCGCCAGTACATCACAGGCTCAATGTGGCGCGCTTACTCTAAGGGCGAGCGAGTATTCTGTGGCATCACATTGCCAGAAGGCTTAGAGAAAGATCAAAAGCTCCCTGAGCTGTTAATCACCCCATCGACTAAGGGTATTTTAACCGGCATCCCAGGCGTGCCAGCCCAAGATGACGTGAACATCAGCCGCAGCGATATCGAAGCCAACTACCAAGCCTTTGGCTTTGAAAAGTTAGAAGATATCGACCTGTACGAGAAGCTGTTAAAAGATGGCTTTAAAGTGATTTCAAAAGCACTGGCCGACATTGATCAAGTGTTTGTCGACACTAAATTTGAGTTCGGTTATGTGACCGACAAAGATGGCAATTCAAAACTGATTTACATGGATGAAGTCGGCACTCCAGACTCATCACGTATTTGGGACGGCGCCGCCTACCGCGATGGCAAGATTTTGGAAAACTCTAAAGAGGGTTTCCGCCAATTCCTGCTCAATCATTTCCCTGATCCTGATGTGCTGCTCAACAAAGACAGAATGCCAGAGCGTGAAGCCCTCGCCCGTGACAATTACCTCCCACTTGAGGCCATGATGCAAGTGTCACGCACTTACACCGGCGTTGCCGAGAAAGTGACTGGCGCGGCGATTCCGCTGCCAGCGAATCCTAAGGCAGATATCATCAAGATACTCAAAGATGAGTATGATCTGATTGTGTAATAGAGAGTTGTAATCAAATCTGAGGTTTTGGGTGGTTTACCCATAACTGAATAGTAGAAAAGGCGCTTAGGCGCCTTTTTGTTTAAGTCATTCAAAAACTTAACCAATACACCGCTGATGATTAAGCACTGTCATTCCAGTGACACGCCATGAACTCATCCATGAGGGCTCGACAACGGCATCCATGCCGTCAACGGTCACTTACATGCCAATGCTTAATTCAACCAACTCTTCAGTAATCTGTATGCCTTTTCACAAGCAGACACTTTACAAATTTAACAATGGACGGCTCGTTAAATTGTTTCGGTGTAAGGTGATAACTAGATCTGTACAGCCAACATGTCTAACTATGTAGTATTGATACAACCTCTGCTAATAGTAAAAAATTACAGACCATTGAGAACTGGTATATAGCAATCAAGCTTTTCATCAAACCGCAGATTATCAAACTGAACACCAGAATACTTTAAGCTCACGAAAGCAGAGTAATAGTCACTATGCCTCGTGATAAATCTAGGATAAATATTTATATCATTATCCGCAGCGTCAAACGTGTCGCCAGTTACATAATTTAGGCATTTGAGCCTGCTTGGCAGCCCATATATTACTATAGGGTTTACAGGGAACTTAGGGTTGTCATATATAACTTTACGTAGTAACTCCCACTTTGGGTACATTGCATTTTTTATTTTAGCGAAAACAACCACATCAATTAGCCACCCTTCAATCAAAAGTGGCCGATCAAAAGCAGAGGCAATTTCATTACAACTTATTGATTTAAAATCAAATATATTCACAATGAGAAACCGATCATCATAAACAATGTATCCGAAACCAAACTCACCGCTTTCAAGCGGAATGTAAAAACAAGTACCTACATCAATCTTTTTCATACGCCCCCACCAAGTTAGCATTTTTTCTTCGAAGATGAATGTGTTGACATTCTATTTCTATAGTTTTCATCAAACGCTTTGGCCCTCTTATCATTAGGATCACTCAATCTGCTGGGGTCGTAAGAGCGAGCACGGTTGCCTGCTCCAGCATTAAATTTACCGTCTTCTGTGTAGACTCCACGCTGAGAAGTATCTAACGTTTTGTAATGTTCAATATCCGCTTGTTCATACCCTCTGACTTGTGCATGAGAATACTAAAGAATACTAAATGGAAATACTAAATGGACATCCAAAATACTAAATGGACATCCATCGTTAATGGCGAGGTAGTTAACCTCCGAATATGCTTTGGTTAAGCATTAAACAAGGAGGTTTGTAGGCCGCGCCCTCGCAGAACTCAGATTAGTCTTGAAGACACCCCTTTTTATCACTGTTGCAGTCGTGTCGTTCGACGTGCTTTTTTGTGTGGCGATGATCGTTACTCAGGTAAAAACCATGACCATCGCCGCGCTTGGGTAGAATCGCTATTGTTTGAACTCGAAGCCGTTTTTGCAATAGATGTGGCGGCCTTTGCGGTGATGTCCAATCATCTACATGTGGTTTTACGCATTGATGTAGAGACAGCAAACCGCAGGAGCGACAGGGAGGTGCTTGAGCAATGGCATAAGCTATTTAAAGGCGATGAATTAACGCAAAAATTCGCCAAAGGTGGGTTGGTTGAAGCGGACGAGGTCAACAGATTAAGGCATTCAATCGCCATTTATCGCACCGCTTATGTGATATCAGTTGGTTCATGCGTTGCTTAAACGAGCCGATAGCAAGACAAGCAAATCAAGAAGATAACTGTACTGGGCGTTTTTGGGAAGGTCGATTTACCTATTTCTTTTATAGAGAATCAAGCTCTACTTGATGAAGCTGCCGTTTTAGCCTGTATGACTTATGTGGATTTGAATCCCATCAGAGCCCAAATGGCCGATACACTGGAGCGATCAGCTCATGCTAGTATTCAGCTTCGAATTCAGGCGGCATTGAAAGATGAGCAGCCCAAAAATCTATTGCCTTTTATCGGCAATGAACGCGATAACCAACCCATTGGCATTACGTTTTCATTAATAGATTACCTTCAATTGGTGGATGATACCGGTCGAATTATTCGAAATGATAAACTAGGTGCAATCACTGAAAATAGCGCCAAGTTACTGACAAGATTAAATATCCACCATGACAATTGGCTTAAGCTTACCACCGAGTTTGGTAAGCTATTTCATGGCCCTGTGGGAACCTTGCAAGAACTGACTGATTACTGCGAACACTTAGAAAAGCGACGACGGCACTTTGCCAAATGCTGTCAGCACCTCAACGCTGGCTGATTTCAATCCTGCATCATTAACCATGCCTTTCACAACAGCCAACAAGAGAATGGCTTAGGTATTTTTTACTAAAAATCTAAGTTTTTCAGCAAAATAGGCTAATTGAGTTAGTCCTCATCCTCTGGAGCAATACCTCGCAAGCTATTTAGCCGCTAAGTGACTTTTAGTCACTTGGATGCTAACTGAAAGTACATTATTTTCTTGTTTTATATTGGGTGGCCTGATTTATATCTTCGCTACAAATGGAGGACAAGATTTATTTCTTCCAACACTAATTGTCAATTGCTGCAATTTTTTTAAAGATTCCATCTAACTAATCATTATTATAAGTCGTTTCTTGAATTAAATGACTATCTTCATTATAGCTTTTCCAAATACCTTCTTTCTTACCATTTTCATAAGTTCCTTCTACTTCTATTATACCATTTTTATGATAACTCTTAAAAAGCCCCTCTCGCTCTCCATTTTTATAATATTCCTCAGCTTGCAATATTCCTTCCTCATCATAGGCTTTATAAAGACCATCTAATTGATCATTTTTATAAACGCCTTCCGCCTCTAATTTACCGTATTCATTATAATATTTAAACAGACCATTTCTAATACCATTAACATAGGTTTTTTCCACTGTTAATCTACCATTTTCATTATAACACCTCCAAACACCTTCTAATTTTCCATTTATATACAATGCTTCATTCTCTAGTTCACCATTACAATGATAAGTTCGATAAAAACCGTCTTCTTTCCCATTTTTAAAAATTTGTACTGTTACTTGACCATTTTCATTATAATATTTCCAAACACCTTCTAAAGTCCCATTTTCATAAGTCAATTCCGACTCTAACTGACCGTTTCTATAATAGCTTTTACAAATACCCTCTTCTTTCCCATTTACATAAAACTTTTCCTCCATTAGTTTTCCATTAGACCAATAATGCTTATAAATGCCTTCTCTAGTGCCTTTTCTATAAGTTCCCTCTTTTTCTAACTGAGCGTCTTTATAATAACTATTACAAATACCATCTAACACTCCATTTTTATAATTTTCTTCTTTTTCTAGCAGACCGTTTTCATAATAACTATTACGAATACCATCTAACTTTCCATCTTCATAATTTTCCTCAATCCTTAGTTGACCATTTTTATAATGACCTGTTACTTTCCCTGTAAATATTTTTTTACTCATTTTGCTATACCATAATTAAGATAACTAAAATTCAACTCCGAAGTGCGATACTCTAATCGGAGAATAGAAGCAAGATTAACGCCCAAGAGTGCAAATCTCAATCTATCAGTTCTATTTTCAACCATAGTTTACTCAAAAGCATACTTATGTTAACCATAGATATAAGAGACTATCACCATGAATTATCTGTATTTGACCATAGTAAGACGATACCAGATTTCTGCTCTTTTAGAACAAGGCTTTCGATATAAATGTACTGATTGTCATCGTCCTAGTGACGATAGGCAATCCTCCCATGCCTAAAATCGGTGGGGTTTGCATGTTTTAAAACGCCTTTTTTAATGAATTAGTTTGATTTTTGTCCACTATATCGTCCCATCATTTTTAATGGTACTCGTTCAAGCAATTTTCGCCATAACAGATTGTAGGCAAAAATGGAAAGTGCATTATATTGTTGTTTGTAAATAGCTCTCAACATTTCTTATTAAATCCAATAACATCTACCATCAAGATAATATTAAAGTAAAAAAGGTATAACACTTAGCGTGTTACACCTCGATGATTAGTACTTTAATTTTAAGTATTAAAAATATCTAGAATCGATATTCAACACCTAAACTTGCTTGTTTAAAGTCCGTTTCTGTATTTGCACCATTAGCTACATTATCCGCATTAATCTCTGCATCATACCAAGTGTACTCAGCATTAATTAAAAATCGGTCTGTGACTTTAAATGCAACACCTGCACCCGCAAATACACCTTCATCATCTTTATTTCCAGAAAAACCGACGACTTTATAATCGGTGGAATACCATAGCTGCCCAGCTTTAGCGTATAACTCGACTCTGTCTACAATTGGAAACATGACTTTAAGGGCTGCCGTATAACCATCGGTTTCGGCATTGGCTAAACCATTACCATAATCACCAAAGTTAATGTAACTACCTTCAAGAGCAAGGTATTTATTAAACTTATAACCAACAAGGCCCTGCATTACATCACTATTATCATCAAAATCATCATCGCCATCGACTTTTAAATAACCGTAGTTAGCGCCGACATAGATTCCGTTTTCTGCGGCATCACTGTTGCTCATGTTATCTGCATGAGAATATGCACTAAAAGAGGCTAAAGAAATAATGGCAGCTAAAGTAAGAATGGGATTTTTCATAAAGTACTCCTAGTTAATTATTTAAATACACTAAGGACATTACAAAAATAATGCCAACCTCGCAAAACCACACTCAGATCAATACACAATGAAAATAATAACCATACTTATCAACACCATAGATTTATTTTAATATTTTAAATTCGAGTTAACTATTTTTATAAAACACATGAAACTTTTTTCATACTTACACTAAAGCCGTGCTAATTCTGTCTTAATGTATTTATTGCCTGTGAAATTGTAACTATTTCATAGGTAACAAAATAAACACACAAAATTATTACATTTAATTAATTACATTATCATTTATATTGTGCGACTTCTTATTAAAACAAGTTTATTAAAGCAAGCTTTAACGGGAATACTGTGCGGCAGCGTTATGAACAAGAGTTATGGATGACGAACTGATTGTTAAACATAGACGTTATTTGGCAAGGAATATCCAAAAGGGAAACTGGTACTTTCCCCTTTGGGTCGACTCTTGATGAAAAATCGAGTGAAGCCTACAACTTTAATTCGGCTTTAAATAAAAACAGACTGATAGAGAAGCAAGATTTAACTAGGGTCTGTTGATCTTTCGAGAGTGATTTTTAGACAGCATGGCAAGACGTTATAATTTGCTTCGCCAAAAGTAACCATAACCTCAAGCCATGCCAAGACTTATGCTAACCGATGCACGCTGGGAAAAGCTATTTCATTTAATGAAAAGCACAGGCCGTGTTTATGACAAACCTGAACATAGACAAACATTCGAAGGTATTCTTTACCGCCTTAGAACAGGTATCCCTTGGCGAGATTTACCTAAA
>NZ_JAKKRW010000004.1:0-255781 GCF_025653905.1 Shewanella sp. SM71 | reverse complement strand
CCTGATGATTCATGGTGCTACAGGCACGAATTAAGTGAATATTCTTTTAAATCGGATGATTACGAGGTGGTTTATTCTTTAACGCCTAAATGGTTTGAACTTACTTGGGAGGTATAGCTTTATGTCACCACATAACACTAGGTTGCTTGTTCTTATGGCTATTTATTCTGTATTACTTTATAAACATCAATCACTTGAAAAGATTGAAAGTCTCTCTAAAAACACCTAGCCATAACTGCGCACAATGTATATTATGTTAAATGAAGAATATTTGCTACTTACTTAATCACTAGTGTGTTCGTGGCCACTCAGAATGAGATTTCGCGGCAGACTGAGATTTGCTTTTTTTCCGCCAGAAATTTTCTGGGCCATCTTACCTCCTCTTATTTGTGTATTGGTACGATTAACTAAGTTTGGTGCTTGGGGACTAGATGATGGTTTGTTGCTATTTGCTGGTAAATGGAAAATGCAGTTTTGTGTCGCGTCACTACGTGAATTCTTTAGCGTGTTGGCTGGCATAGCCCTCTATTATTCACATAGCAACGCGTTCTTTTTGACTGGTATCAATATTGCCAATCTTCATAGGCCAATGGCAGACTGTTGAGTAAATTACGATGCTCTCGCCAATTTGGCATTTGCTTGTCCATGATGGCGCGAAATCTTTCGTTATGATGACGTTCAAGTAAATGCGTCAGTTCATGAACCAAAATGTATTCAAGGCATTCTGGCGGTTTTTTAGCTAACTCTAGGTTTAACCAAATGCGTTTTGCCTGAATATTACAGCTGCCCCATTTGGTTTTCATTTTCTTAATGCCGATGTAGTTTGCTTCTACACCTAAACGCTTTTGCCATATCTCGAGTAGGTACAAAATCCTTTGCTGCATTTCCAATCGATAAAATCCGTTAAGGAGTTTCAAGCGATTTTCTGTTGAAGTATCCGTTGAAACCGCAATGACTAACTTAGACACGCCTTTAAGACTCACAAGATGTCTACCAGTCGTCTCCACCATACTTAAGCGGTATCTTTGTCCCCATAAGTAATGGCTTTCACCGTTAACCATTTCGCGACTTGATTGCCTGGGTTGAGCAACAAAATCCCTTTGTTGCTTTTTAATCCAGGCTAACTTGCCTATAACAGCTAAGCGTATCGCTTGCTCTGACGTATGAATCGGAGCTGACACTCTTACTCGTCCATCCGGAGGTAATACGCTTAAATGTAAGTTTTTAATATTCTTGCGATTAACCACTATTTCTATGCCGCGCACTTCGATTGAAAAAGTCTCATCTAAAGGATGTGTTGACGGCATTAATGGTATTCCTTTTGTGCTTTAATAAGCTCCATTATTGCAGCCACATCAATGCCATAACTGGCAGTTTCTTCACGGATTGCATTGGCAATTTCACGTTCCTTAAATCGGTCACCTAGCCAATCCGCTCTTTTAGTAAAGCGAACCGCTGTATCTATTTTGGTTGTTAATACTTCATCATTACCAAAGTTATCGAAAATGGCTTGTTTAGCTGCGGTATCAATAGAATCCGGATAGCTAGATTGACTCGCGCCAACAGGATTAACCACTTTTTGGGCCAGTTCTCGGATTTTTTCTAAATACTCTTGATAATTCAGTGCTTTTTCTCGGCGCTGTTTTATTAGCTCTTCGAGCAATGTCGACATCTGGTCAAAATATTTAGGGTTAACTGGATTTTCATCCACTATGGTTTTACGGACGTTATTCTCAATGGCTTCCGCCATAGCATCTTCATTATCGCGCAATCCTTTTGGGAGTTTATCCATGCCCTCCCCGTTGTTATTGATCACTAAATCGATTAGCCCGAAGTCTTCAAAATCCATTAACACTTCGCTGTCATCAGCTCGGATATACATATCGAGCAAGTGACGCATTGCCGGTTCAAAGCGCTTCATTTCGAGTAAATCACCGCTGGCAAGCTTCACTTCATCGCGCACTTTCTCATAGAACACGACTTCAGCTTTGATCTGGATAGATTCTTCTGTGGTGTAACCCGCTTGCTCCATTTCATTGGCTAAATTGGCGTAAGCGCGGAGCAGCTTAGCGACCGCAGTATAGAGTGTCAGGCGCAGTGTTTCTTGTTCGCTTCTAGTGTCCGCATCATAGCTAACACCAGATTTGCCACAAAAATAATGAAGAAAATCTTGAGTATGGCGAGGCGTTTCAACGGGTTCGCAAATCGCCCGTACAGTCTCCAGTGCATTATCGAGATCTTCCCTCGCCTGCACTAATCTGTCCTTCAATAAACCAGCAACATCTTCAGCATCATAAGCGTCAAACGCTTCGGCAGTGTAGTCTTTTAATGCTTTGTCTAATGACCTAAATAAATCTTTATAGTCAATGATATAACCATATTCTTTATCCTCACCATCGAGTCGATTCACCCGACAAATTGCTTGGAATAAGTTATGGTCTGCCATCGACTTATCAATGTATAAATATGTCGCAGAAGGCGCATCGAACCCCGTCAGTAGCTTATCAACCACAATCAATAAACGCATTTGACCAGGTTCGTCGATAAAACGCTTTTTAACCTCTTTTTCAAACTCTTCGACTCTTTTAGCCGCTTCATCTTCAGATTGTTCGAAGTAACTCGCCAGCATTTTTCGGTATACATCGTACTTAAACAGTTTTTCTGTTAACCCTTCTCCCGACTCCTCACCCTTAATTGAACCGGCAACAGGCTGATAGCTGGTGACAATCGCGCACTTGTCATGTAAATCAGTTTTACTAAACAGATCATAGACAACACAGGCTTGATGCACGCTAGCACACACCAACATGGCATTGCCTCGGCCGTCCATCAATCGTGGTTTAAGTTCCATATCCATTAAGATATCGCTAACGATTTTTTCGAGCCGCGATTTACTGGAGAGCACTTTTTGCATCGTGCCCCATTTTTGTTTTAGCTGCATTTTCGCTAGGTGAGACAATCCCTTGGTTTTAGCCTCAAACCACTGATCAATTTTTTTCTCTGATGTTAAATGCTGATCGATATCCCTGGCTTCGTAGCGTAAATCCAGCACCACACCATCAAGTACAGCTTCATTAAACTTGTAGGTATGAATGTAAGGGCCGAAAATTTCTAAGGATTTTTTCTTATCCTTTTTCATTAATGGTGTGCCCGTAAAACCGATAAACATGGCTTCAGGCCCCTCTTTACCACTAAGCAGAGATTTCATTGCCGTATGCAACTTGCCAGACTGAGTACGATGGCACTCGTCAACAAAAACAAACAAGTTGCCTTTAACGCTAAAGTCTTTTGGCAAGTTACGGGTCATTGCTGCAATAAAATCGTCGGTTGCATCGTCATCGCCGCCCACTCCCGCATTGTCATCTCGCGCTTCGCCATTGCGGCCAAATTTATGTACCAATGAGCATAATAACCAAGGATTGGGCTTATTTAGGCTGGCGACTAAATCACTGCCACTTGAAGTGCGATAAATAAATTCATCGACACCGATAAAGACTTTTTCAATCTGCTCGTCGAGTTCGGTTCTGTCAGTAATGATCAACACCCGAGAATCGGCGACATTTTCACGGATCCACTTAGCCAACCACACCATGGTCAAGCTCTTGCCTGAACCTTGGGTGTGCCAAATGATTCCACCATGGCGTGACTTAATGTGTTTTCTGGCGGCTTGAATACCAAAGTATTGATTATGACGGCAGGTCTTTTTTACCCCAGAATCAAACACCATAAAGTCGTGGATCAGTTGTAAAAACCGCGACTTATTACAAAGCTGGCCTAAGTGCGAATCCAGTAAAGTGCTCGCGTTTTCCGCTTTCTCAACACTCGTGATAATGGCAGGATCTTTCCATTCCAGATTTTCTTTCCACTCAAGATAGTATTTCTCGGTGGTTTCAATCGTGCCGTAGCGCACACCTTGGGTATCATTGCCTGCCATGACAAGTTGCATGGTCGTAAAAAAATTGCGGATAAAGTCTTTCTTTTGATTATCGAGATTCTGGCGTATCCCTTCACTCACAGAAACAGACGAGCGCTTTAGCTCAATTACCCCAAGGGCAATACCATTGACATACAGTACCAGATCGGGACGTTTGGTTTTTGGCGATAGCTGATCCCCCTTCACAGTCACTTCTTCAGCAATAGCAAAATCATTCGCTTCAGGGTGTAGCCAATCAATCAGCCAAACTGTTTGATTTTGCTCACCCGCGCCCTCTTTCTCTTTCACACCATAACGTAATAAGCGATACACCTCTTTATTGGCATCATAGAGTTTTTTACCTTCACCCAGCGCAGTTGCAATATCCAGTTTACGTAATGCACGATTGATCAGTAGCTCTGACACGCCGCGATTGGCCAGCCAATTGGCTAATATATGGCTTTCAACATTGCGGTTATCTTGTCTATCCTTCCAATCACCTAAATAGCGATAACCCAATTCATTTTGAAAGAATTTGACCACACGGTTTTGGGTGGCACGTTCCTTTTGGCCTACTGTGCTCATGAAATAGAACCCTTCTCAATTCCTAGAGAAAGTAACAGATTTACTATTTTATCAGGAGTCTCTATTTCTTCATCCACTAGGTAGCCATGGTATAAAGTGTGAGGTACTTTGTGCGTTACCACATATTTATTAAATTTAAAACAAACACCCAGAACTACACCATCCAGTTTAAGCCTAGCTTTTGGGGTTTCATCACCATATACATACTCATAACTTAAGGTTTCTATTCCAGTAGGTAACTTACGCTGACTTTCTAACTCATGGATCCTTAAACTCAGTACATAACTATAAAGTTCAGCGTGGTAGCCTCTGCGGTTGGTTTTCGAGAGGAGATATACTAATTGTCCTTGTCTATGAATCAGCTTTTTAGAGCAATAACCTATCGTATCGGGATACTTTATAATCAACTCTCTCCAACCATCCGCATTACTCGAGTCGATAATGCTTTTTAACTCAGCGGTTAATGTACCATAATCACTACTACTGATTTTCATAACGAGTTCGGTGAATACAGGTTTGGTTACAATACTTAACCAGTTTTCTGAACGTTCACGATAGCTACTCCTATTTGGAACTCCGAATGAAAGGCGGCAATAGCCATCTTCAATTAAATAGTTATCAATAGATAAAAGCGCTCGCTGAAGTAGAAAGTCCGTAGATTCCAACACTTCTGGACTTAATAATGTACTGATTTTTTTGGCAAGCTCTTGAAATATATCTAACTTATAGGAGTTATCTATGAATGCCATATTGAGGATAAAGCCAACTTTTCCTTTAAGGTAGGTATGAGATTCATACTGCCTTAAAGGTGACTCCCAGTTAGTATCGGTTAAGATTAAATTCGCTTTTACTACCTCCTCACTCCACTGCTCCTTAGTAAATCCGACTGTTTCAAAGGAATCACTGTTCATCTGTTCATAGATAGATTGGCTAAATTTAGACAGATGATTAAGTGCTTTTATTGCGGCAATAAAAGAGGACATATCATCGATACGATGGTTATTAATTAGATTGTTAGTAACCCTGACCCATCGGAACAGTTGAACGTCAGTGTTGTCATCCCAAAAGTCTGTATCTGGAGCATTTTCTATGAATAGCATTAATGCATAGAATTTCATTTGAGTGAGGTTGCTAGAAGTTTTAATTGCAGAACGAAATAGACTAGAAATACTGTTATTTTCATTAGCGGACATAAAATCCAGAACCTTTACGATTCTGTTTAAATCTTTTCCTTCAAATGCTTGTATTTTTTCTAGCTTAGAGTGTGGAATGTAACTACGAGATTCACGTATATCTCGAAGCCAGCCTTTTTCTTCTGCAGTGAGTAATATGTAACTACCTTCGGTCGTTTCACAACTGTGATAAAAAGCGAGTAAGTTGAAAAAATTTAAATAAAGTGAATCAAAGTCTACGTTATCTTCGACACTTTCTCTCCAAAAAAAATCAGTCCATTGACAATCAATTTTGTGTTCAAAGTTACCATGTGGAAGAACAATCTCTGCCTTTCTGAGCAGCCAAACTTTAAAGTTTTCAAAGGCCGTTAAAGGCTTTCCTCTAGCATTCATTTTAATATACAGTTCATCAGATAAACCGAATGAGTGTAGGTTTAAAAACTGAAAGGTGATATATGGATTAACAGTATTAGTGAGTCGTTCATAAAGATTAATATTATTTTTACCAAACTTTATTTCAATTGCATCTAACATACATAAACAAGATTGAACAGTAGGATCCAACTTCCAAGAAGAATAGAACCATTGGCTATCGAGTATTAGATTGCTAATAGAGCCTTGCTTATAGTCGAATTTTGTTGAGGTAAGTGCATTAAAAAACTCAGTTGTACTATGTCTTGTTTTATATGTAAAACGTGAACGAAATGAGTCTTCTTGCGTGATAACAAACCTGTCTCTAAATGCATCGAGTTGATCATTTTTAAGTGCGAGAAACCAGTGCAATAGGAATAATGTCGTTAAACGTTGTTGACCATCAAGCACTGAAAAAACTTTGCCTTCTTCCCCTTCAAAATTACCGTAAACAAAGTCTAAGTCCAGTGGCTGAACTAAGTGTTCACCAGTAACGAGTAGAGCATCATAGAGTGAGTCTAAGAACAAAGTCCTTACATCAATCGCCTCACTTCTACCTTGTGCATAATCACGTTGAAGTATTGGAATTTCAATAATCTCAACTTTTTCAAATAGGCCATAAAACGTAGAACTTAATCCCTTATTCATAGGTACACTCCTTTACCACCTAGAAAACTATATATCATTTCTGAGATCGCTTGTTGATGATCTTGACTATCTTTTGCCCCCCAAAAAAGCATTTTATCGACTTGCTTACTGTAATATTTTAAAAAAACATTTTTGGTACATAAAGGGACAAATGTCGCTCGCTTGTCAAGGGCTATTATTCTAAATCGCTTTATAGGAAAAACGGCATTTTGATAGCTACGGTTTGTATAGCTATCTAACAATGTAAGGTTGCCGATTGAATCATCAACTTCTTCATTGCTATGAGGATCATATAGTTCTATAACTTTTTGGAAGATTATTTCAAATTGCACTGAGTCAAATAGTTTGCACTCTAATAGTTCAATTGCAGCTCTTTTGATTTGTTGAGCTTCTTCAATATAACTAACTGAGCGCTCATTTGGCTCGAAAGTGTTTTCGTCAGAAATATATTCAACGACATTTTTTAACCAAACTTTTTGTTTATCCTTACTATTTGGCATATCAGAGGCTACAGAGCGTATGTGCTCAATGTCCCAATCTTCAGCCTTGAATCGATCAAATTGAAATCGTGAGTTTGTTTTTGAGTTCGCCAATAAGCTTGCAACATTAAACAATAAAAGGATTTTCTGTATTTTTTGACGATCTCGGCCATAACTTAGCTGTATTAAAGTTTCAGTCACAGATTCTAAAGATAAGTCATCTAAAGAGAATGACGGGAATAATGGATTAAATATCTTAAGTATGAGTGCCTTTTTGAAGGCTAACTTACTACTGGATTGTTTATGTAATAAAAACAATTCATTAATCGACATGTTTTGTGTTATTAAATAACCAATAAGATGAAATAACGCTCTGTCGTTATACCATTCTTCTAAAGTCATATAACATTGTTTTATTTTAAGCCACTCAGTAGTAATACCTTTATTTTGGCCCGTAAACAACTGATTAAATTGAAGGAATGTTTTTAAAGGGTCATTTTGTTGAATGCCCTCAGTACAAAGATCTTTTGCTGCAAGATTAAGGACAAGCTCAATTCTGTTTGTTTTATATGACTTGTTGCTAATAAAGTACCAAAAAGCATCATCTTGTAAGCGTTTTTCGATTGTGTCCCACTCTTGCGCAATACTCAACTGCTGCAGATGCTTTGCATCATGGCTCTTACTAAAATTACTTGATTTTAAGAACAATGCTTTAACTAACTCGGCATTAACTAAAGGGATTTTACCAATATTAAGACGGGTAAATACTGCCGTTGCATTTTCAGACTGACCAATCTCATACCAAATTATTTTTACATTCTTGCCCATCTCATCACTATTCAGTAAGGTCTGTAAAAATTTAACCTTGTAAGTAGGATCTTGTTTTGCAAGCCATTGTTCTATGGCTTGCTTAGCCTGACTTATGTGAAAAAAATCTATATTTTCATTACTTAGTTCAGTCTTAATATCTTCTAAGAAAGCCGCGCTATTATCTCTTGTTTCATAACTTAACTTGTATCTACCAAGCCCAAAAAGAGCGGCTACCTCTTTCAGACAGGTAAGTATGATAAAAATCGTAGTTAATCGTTGCTGGCCATCTACGAGCTCCCAAGAATCATTATACTTTTTTACTACAATAGGCTGTAAGCAGTAGAATGCGTCTCTTGGGCCTTCTTCAGCCTGTTGCTGAAACTCTTTTATATCATTAAGTAACTCAGTTACTTGTCGTTCTGTCCATCTATAGCCTCGTTGATATGCTGGAATATAAAAAGACTCATTTAAAAGAGCGCTGATAGGTTTTAATACTAATTCATTGTTATTGGACATCCGTGTTCCTTAATTTGTGCCAAGTGGTAAACGAGTTTTACCCGTTAATAGTTCTTGCATCATGCCTTGTTTAATTTGACTGGTTTTGCTTAGACGCTGTTCGTGGGTTTGGATTTCGTTATCCATGTCAGAGAGAATGGTTGCTATAGCGGTTTGTTCTTCTTTAGTTGGTGGTACTGTAATTTTAAAATCATGAGCATCATTTCGGTTCAACGTTGGGACACCTGAACCGCTAGCAAAACGCTCAAAACCGATATGTTTATATAGGTAATAAACATATTTAGGATTAGATATTTCAAACTTTGTTACCCATAGTGAAGTATTGTGAGGCCAATAATCTGTATCTATATAATGAACTTTTCCTAATGTTCCGGAACGGCCAGTTACTACCCCAGGCCCTTTTATTTGAAAATGAGCATGATGATTTACAATTCCATTGGAATAAACAACTGGATAAATACCTTCTCGCCTATTTGTGTTTGTTAAGTCAAATCCCCTTTGCAATGGGGCAAAATCCCCAATAGTAACAACATCCCAATCCTCTGGGATTTCACCTAGCTCACTGGGTTTAGTGCCTTTACGCTTACCTTCGACAGCGCCTTCTGTACTGTTAATATCAGAATAAAAGGCAAACTGCGGTAAGCGGGTTTTGCCGGTGAGCAGTTGCTGCATGGTGGCGGTTTTTATCGCTTGTTTTTTGGCGATAAGTTTTTCTAACTCACTCAGCAAAGCATCCACATCAGACAAAGCATTAGCAATGGCGGTTTGTTCTTTTAATGAAGGTCGAAGAACCTTTATATTTAAACAAGCTTGTTTGTTGAGCTTAGGTTGGGCGGTACCTGAGTTAAGCAACGAATAATCTAAACTTTCAAGATATGAAGTTAAAAAATCGATATGAAAATTGGATTTAGGTATCATGACATGGGCATGATTGTTTACCCAAATTTTCCCATTTGCCCTGAATGCAAGAGGTAAATTACGGCTAAGTATGTTCTCACCATCTTCCCCTAATAATATAAACTCACCATCAAAGATATAGTCATTAACATAGTCAACAATCCCCGATGCACCATAATATGGATATTGTCCCTTTATCCTTGCTCTGTCGCCGGATTTTACTGGTCGCCTTTGGCCATCTAAAAAATTAGCGGCGTCATCTAATGTAATGACATCCCAATTTTCTGGAATCACCCCTATATCTGTCTGTTTATACCCTTCTGGTATCACTTTGTTTTCAGCTTGGCTCATAGCGTCCACTCCAAACCCATGGCTTTGAGGTGGCCCGCGACTTTATCACTTAAGGTCTCTACCGATTTTGTTAAAGTGGGCAGCGGCGTGCTGTAACGCTCCTCCAGCTCTTTGACGCGGTTAGCCATTTGCTGGGTGACACGCTCAATCTCGGCAATGATGTTGGCTTGCAATGTGGCGAGCCATTTGTCGTTGACGATCAGGGTTTTAATTTCGTCAATGCTCAAATGTGGGTACTGCTTAAATACCGCTAAATCCAAGATTTCTTGGGCTTCTTTTACGGCTTTTTTGGCGTTGGCATCGGAGGTAAACAGCTTGGTCGCTTGCTTAAGGGCGGCAATTTCCACTTTATCGGTGGCGACTTTAAGGCGCGCCGTGACGCTGACTTTAGTGATTTTGTCTTTGTCATTTAGCGCATCGGCGAGCAAGCCGTCTTCGCTCCCTGTTCCAGAAGTGGCATTTTCCTCTAGATAAGTTTCGAGTGCTTGAGTGGCTTCGTCTTGTTTGACTTGAAGGGCATCAAGCTTGGTTTGCTCGGCGGCAAAGTAACGCGCCACGATTAAACGTGGCGGAATAAGTTCGGCCTTGTACTTTTTCTTGTTAATGATTAAATCGGGTGTTTCTTTAAGCTTTTCACCTTTGGCTGCGACTAACTCACGCAGGGTTTTACCCGCTTGCCAGTCATCTTGCACTAATACGTAGACGTCATCTTGCAGTGTGTCGCTCCAGTAATCCATGAGGATCTGGTAGATGTCGTATTTGCTCAGTAGTTCACTGTTGGCGTAGGCGGCTAATAGGCTTTCTGATATGTCGTGGATTAACTCTTTAGGGCTGTCGCCTAGACTCATTTCGGTTAACGCAGCTTGTTTTATCCAGGCTTTAAAGGGTAATAAGCTGCGGCTGGCAAAGTCTTTAAACTCGCTATGGGCCAAAATACTGGCTTTCACTTTGCTGGCGTCTATCATGCAGTGGCTGTAGCCGTCACGCGCTGGCAGCTCTGGGTTACGACCAAATAAGGTCGCTCGAATACTAGGGAATACCTGCCAGTAATGCGCCAGGGCATCGATATCGCGATTAGGAATACCGCCTTGCAAGTGGGCGCTTAAATCGTGCAAATCTTCTGGCTCTGATGAGTCGATATAACGCGGTATGTTGAGGTTGTAATCGTTTTTGGCAATTTCATCAATCGTGACTAAACGGCTAAAACGTTCTAGCTCAAGCCCTTTATTAAACACATCGACAATTTTATGAATGTCTTGGCTGCGCAGGCGGTTTTTATTGCCGTCTTTGATGAAACCTTTGCTGGCGTCAATCATAAAGATGGAACGGCCGGTGATGTGAGTTTGATTGTTGTTCACTTCATTGCCGTGCCCTTCAGTCTGCGGCCCTTCACTCTGCAGGTTTTCACCAAAGTGTACGGCAGCTTTTTGGGCGTGCTCTTTGTCAATCACGATAATACAGGCGGGGATCCCCGTGCCGTAGAACAGGTTGGCAGGTAAACCAATAATGCCTTTGATGTAACCTTGCTTAATCAGGTTTTGACGAATATTGGCTTCGGCATTGCCTCTGAACAGTACGCCGTGGGGCAGAATGACCGCTCCCTTACCTGTGCTTTTTAAACTGGTAATGATGTGCAGTAAGAAAGTGTAATCACCGTTCTTTTCGGGCGGAGTTCCCCAAGTAAAACGACCATAGGGATCGTTTAGTGGGTTTAAGCCACTCGTCCAGTTTTTGTTAGAAAATGGCGGGTTAGCTACGGCAAAGTCAAAGGTTTTGAGTTTATTGGCGCCGTCTTTCCACTGCGGATCGGCAAGGGTGTTGCCTTTCCAGATTTTAGCTGTGGCATTGTTGTGCAAAATCATGTTCATGCGAGCAAGTGCACTGGTGGCGTTGTCCATCTCCTGGCCGAAAATAGACAAGCCGCGTGGTGCTTCGTTACTGGCTTTTAACAGCAAAGAACCCGAACCGCAGGTGGGGTCGTAAACCGTGGCATCTTGTGGGGTATTGTTTTGAATACCAACCACTTTAGCCAGAATTTGCGAGACTTCTGACGGGGTATAGAATTGGCCTTTGGATTTGCCCGATTCGGTGGCGAAGTGGCGCATTAAATACTCGTAGGCATCCCCTAATAAGTCGTCACCATCGGCACGGTTACCGGTTAAATCTAATCCTTGGAAAATCCCGACTAACTTAGTCAGGCGATCAACCATTTCCTTGCCTTTGCCAAGCTTGTCTTCATCGTTAAAGTCGGCAACATCGATAACGCCTTTGAGATCGTTTTCTTCCGCCAAGCTACCAATGATTTTATTGAGTTTATCGCCGATTTCTTTATCGTTTTTGGCGGCAATCATATCGTCAAAGCTGGCACCTTTGGGCACGACTATCATGCCGTACGGGTCGCCTTTGTATTTGTCGGAAACGTATTTCATAAACAAGAGTGTGAGAACGTAATCCTTATATTGACTGGCGTCCATACCACCACGCAGTTCGTCACAGCTGGCCCAAAGGGAGGAATAGAGTTCGTTCTTTTTAATGGCCATGTGGCGTCCTATCTTGCAAGTTATTTTGACGATGAAGTTGCAGCGAGTAATAGCGTTATACCTTGAGCCGCTTTGTGTAGCACCTCGCTTGAACAACGCTGAGGAAAGCCATTCGTTGAAAATGAGTTTTGTGAAAAACGTCGAATGGTTTGCTGAGTAAATAATGCCCACAGCGGTAACAGTGTTGATGCCTTTTTCAGCATTTTTCGCTAAATGTTAAGCTTCATACAAACATCAACCTTTTCAAATACAAAAGTACAAAAATGTCGGCTTGTAAGATACCAGTCAAGTTGCTTTAAAACCAGAAAAATGGCCGTATTTTAAGTGAGAATGTGATGAGGAGGATAAAATAATAAGCAATTAAAAGCATCAAAAGTAATATTCTAGCGAATATAATTAAACTATAGATTATAGCCACTTAAGAATTAAAAGCTGTAGTTAAGTGGCATTTAAGTTGATTAATTAACTGTGATTTGCAAGCATTCAGCCAATTTACATTTAGTCGACCATGATTGCCCTTGTGCCAAATGTGTGCATGATAACTTACCCGCCGCTTGAAGGTCTCCATCATCTGTTGCTACTAATAAAATAGCATTCCAATAGCTTAGGTTTGGTGCAGGATATCCAGGATCTAATAACATGATCTTAGTCACTTGATCGCCATATGTTTCATAGCCTATCGCAACCGCCCAATGTCCTCCTCCGCCTTGCCAATTTAGACCGATAATGACGGGATCACCATTGTTGATAGCTTCAGCAATTTCGTTTGACTTAGCTCTAGTTGTCACCGATTCGAGATCTTTTGCCCTAACTTTTCCGTTTGGATGATGTTTAAAAGTTTCTAGCAACCAAGATAAATCGTGGTCAAAAGTTCCATCACGTACCATAGTGTCAAATGCATAAAGATTGTTCCAAAATTTGCCTAGTCGTGTTCTACCATCTTGTATATTAAGATCTGTAACTTCTTCTCTACTCAGTACATTCTGCGTGATCAGGGCCATTAGAAGACTATAAGGGCCACATGCGCCGTCGACATCACCTTGACGCAATGCAACAAGATTCTCTTCATTACCTATAAAGACGCCCTTTTCAATTAGCTGAAGCTGAGGTAAAACACTAATAGTACGCATAAAAAATCCTTTTGATGCTAATAAATAATAACTACAACAATAGTGAAGTTGTACTGTGTATTATTGTAAAAAAATGGTCAATCATTCTGTATTGTAAATGTATTCAAGTAACATCAGGTGCATGATTCTTGCTCTATCTATTCGGTAAATAACCTAAACTTTGTCATTCTTAGTTTAAATCAATACTCTTCGTTCAATATTACTTCGATTCTTATAACATATTTAAATAGTATAAAATTTCATCAAGGCTTTAACTTGTATAAGCTTCAAGCGCTTTACGCAAGTTGTCACTAAGTTGAGTTCGAAGTGATTGCGGTTCGAGTACCACTATATTTGCGCCCTGTCCTTTTAACCACCAGTTCAATTGCCAACTATTGTGCACTGTTGCTGTCAGTTCATAAAAATGCTCGTCTAAAGGCATTAATACCATATCGTCAGACATAGGGCTTTCAGTTAGATAAAATGCTAACTCTACGGTGATCTTAGCTTTAAGCTTTAGGGTTTCGCCGTTAGAGAAGTGCATTGCACCGTCTTGTAAGTATTGCTGTAAATTGAAATCCGCTGGACGAATACCTTGCTCGTAGGTACGTTTTACCGTTTGAAAACGGTGCATTGCAAAGCGCTTTACGGCGGAATTCTCATGCCCTTTTGTTATATCTTGAGCAATCAGGTAAAGCACGTCCCCACGTTGCACTAAGGCAAGCGGCATAAGGTGGTATTCAATCGCCGCGACCTTTTGCTTTGCCTGATAGTAAGTTCGAATGGTTTGATCCCTCAACAAAGCTTCTTGTATTTCCTTTAACAGTGTTTCGTTGATTACTGGGGGTTTGAATCCCATATCAGGCATTACACTCGCGACTTTATCTAACCACTGGGCGTTATAGTCATCTTTTAAGGTATTTAATAGCTGGCGAGAATGCTCAAAATTGTTTTGTAAATGTCGTTGCATCGCCGGTGGCAACAGTTGCTTTAGCGATTTTTCAACCAACATCAGCGACAAAGCATCCGTCAAACTTATAGTATCGATATGAGCCCGTAAGCCGCCCAATTCTGTACTACGCCACAGATAGGGTTTCTCCTCGGTTTCTGAATAAATGGGAAAATACTGTGATAGTACATCTAAGTCTCTTTGCAAGGTTCGGTGGCTAACGTTAAAACCTTCATTAGCAATCAACTCCAATAGTTCGGTGCTTCTTATCCCTTTATCTGTGGGAATAAACTTAAGCAGTGTTTGTTGCCTGAGAAGCGTGTTTGCATTTTTATTTGCCGACATAACAGACCTTTTAATCTAATGATGAACCATGACACGACAAAGCTTTAGTGATTAAGCAGATAACCTACCTGAAAATATTTCTCGAAGTAGTCCATATATTCTGATTTATCTCGGTACCAATGTTTTGCTCTTTCTTGAGTATCTTCATCATAATATTCTTCAAATACGTTGATTAGTGCGTCACATTCATTGGCGCTAACGGGGAGTCGGCTCATCAAATACATTAACTCTTCAGGTGCGAACCTTGGCATGTTCATCAATAAAAATAACCAGCCTTGTTGGATTGCACAGTGCTTTTGCAATGTTCTACGAAACCAGTATTCATAGCCCCATTCTCCAACTGGATAATGTTCCGGCGCAAGGGCTAAGGCTTGCAGTAAGCTACTGTGGGGATGAAAATGCATGACTATTTTTGCCGCCAGCATTATAGGCACAAAATTCCGATTGAAGGCTTTATTAGGCTCCCTTGGCTTTGATTTTCCCTTTCTTGCTGGCAAGGGTAATTTTGATTTAAACCATTGATGTTCAGTACGACTGCGGGGATCTCCACCATAGCGACGATTTAATCTTTGGATGGTTAGATAATGCGCATCAAGTAATAATTCAGCCTGTTCAAGTAAGACACTCGGTTGCAAAGCGGGATCGCTGCTTGTTGACATTAAAGCCATTAATGATTCATTACTATTGAGAAATAGTGTCCATAAGCTATAAAAAGGTGAATCTTCTTCCATGGCGTATTTTCCTGAGCGCGTAGCGCAAAGGGCTTTTACATTTCTAGCTGGGTTTGGAAGCTTACTTTCCCAGCAATCTAATGCGAGACGAACCAACAATGTCATATCATATTCTTCGGCCCACGGGTTGTTGTAGTCATCTCTTAGAAAATTATCAACCCTATCAAACTCCTGAGATTCTTGGATCCATACGCGCTCTGTCAGAGTTGGTTGCTCAGCATAACCAATACCAAATTTATTCTCATCATCAAGGAGAGACAATAACGCTTCAGTTTCTTTTTTAAATGATTTAAAGATGATCATAACCCGCCCTCTTAGATTTTCGGTTGATGACTAAATCAAAATACTCTGTGTAATTTTCGAGTGAATTGTTTGCGCCTGGGTAATAGCCTTGCGGTTGGTATTTATCAAAAAAAGCTTGTTTGACAGCGATGCATTCAATAGCGTTTGAGTTCGGCTTTTCGAGCAAAAACAACAAATGCTCTGGAATAATGTGTTCGAAATTGTTAACTAGAAAGTTGATGCCTTCTTTTTGATAGCAATGACTGAGTAAAGTACGGATTAGCAATAATTCCCCTGCATTTGGGTACAGCAAATACGGTGGCCAACTGAGTGCGACATCCTTAAGAACGTGGCTATTAGGTTTTAAGTGCATCAATAACACCGAGGCCAGCATAAAATGATTGCTGTAGGTTGAAAAAATGGCTGAGCCATCATCACGTGCTACTTCTGTAGCTGCGCGATAATCATCCCAATGTTTTGATTCAAAACCTTCCTGCCGTTCCCTTAGTGTTGAATGTGTTATTAACAAAAAATCTAATAGTGCTTCGGCTTCAGTGACTAAAGAAGCCTGAATTGATTGAGATGCTGCTAACATTTGACTCAGCGAGCCATCATTAACGTTCGCGCAAAACGCGGCCCAAAGTTTAGATAACTCAGGGTAAGTATCTTGGTTATGAAGCGGATTACGCGATGCTAATAAGTGTTTAATTGCAAGAGCATTAACACATAACGATTGCGTCGATTCTTTTAATAACAATCGAGAAAGCAGTAGCTCGTCATACCAACCTTCTGGCGTCGCTAATACATGTTGATATATTCCTTTCCAATCTTCAGAGAGTGCTAACCAGACTCCTGGGAAGTCCAATAATATGTCCCCAGGTTTTAACTGTTCGTAATGTGGAACATCACTCTCTTCAAGCAGGGTAAGTAGGCTGATTGACTCAATAACTAGACCATCCATAGTGCACCTCAATTCGTTATTTTTTAATATTATACGCAGAGGTGAGACAGCTTATGTCGTAACTAAAAGGAAGTGTGTACAACGGACTTTTATATTATCGCTAGGCAATGAATCTTAGTAACCTGCGGCACAGAAAGTGGTTTAAGTGGCTTGTTGGATGGCGTCATTTATAGCTCATCTTTTACCATGGAAAGTGGTTGAATGCCATCGTCAAATGCGACAATCTGATTGACATCAGACGGATGAGTGAGAATAATACGCGGCAGGTTGCAGAGAAGCCTGTCCGCAAAAGATGATATCACTCTGATAAATTAATAGCGTTGCGAATCGATTTCATATCGAACCCACAGCAATCAAATAAGTTTGGCTTAGCGGAATGCCAATAAACTTAGGAGAATTGTTTGTGAAACATGCAACAGCTAACACTTTAAAGCCCGCCAGTATCAATGTTGAACCTTCTGACATTGTTCCCTTGGCAGTCACCGAAACACCCTCCCACGGGAAATATCACTCAGGATCTCAGCCAACTGAGTCCTTAGGTACGTTAGCTATCCCCACTTTGTATTTGCGCTTTGCGTTACCCATGGCATTGGCCATGATGCTCAGCGGAAGCTACAACTTAGTCGACTCTTATTTTATTTTAAAATACATCGGTGCCGATGCATTGGCTGGGGTGACGATTGCCTTCCCGTTACAAATGATGATTTTTGCTTTGGCCTGCATGATAGGAAATGGTACTGCGACCTTAGTGAGCCGATTTTTAGGGGCAAATGCGTTTGATAAGGCGAGTCAAATCGCGAACACTGGTTTTGCGTTAGCCCTATGTTGCGGCGTGATAGTGACTATCTTGTCACTCGCCCAGCTTGATCATTTATTGGCGTTTATTGGGGTAAGCTCAACACTTGCCTTAGTTGCTACAGAGTATCTACAACCCATTCTCTATTTTAGTCTATTCACTTTTTTGTTATCTCTTAGCGGCGATTTACTCAGAGCACAAGGCAAAGTCGTGGTGATGCTGCTGGTTATCTTGTTGTCGGCGGTCATGAACATCTTGTTCGATACACTCTTTATTGCCGTTTTAGATATGGGCGTTAGCGGAGCCGCGTGGGCAACGGTGGCGGGTCAATGTGTGAGTCTATTTATTGCAGCCGTCTATTTTGTCCCCAATAACCGTTTTGCCAGTAAACAGGCGCTTTATAAGCAAGCTGCCCAGCCTATTTGTTTTAGAATTGAGCAGATAAAGCTCAACCTCACTGAGATAAAAGCGATTCTTGGCTTAGGTAGCCCTATATTATTGTCATATCTTGGGATTGCCTGCGTGATCTCATCGGTAAATCATATTTTAGTCAGTCATTTAGCCAATGTAGTGCCCAATACGCCAGCGGCGAATGAGGTCGCGTACATGATCAGCGCTTATGGTTTGATCGGACGCTTTAATATCTTTATCGCCCTGCCGCTCATGGCACTTACCAGCGCAGCGCAAACGATCAGTGCGTATAACTATGGGGCGATGGCATCTTCTCGGGTGTTAGCGTGTGCTAAATGGGGAATCGTCTTGACCTGCTGTTATCTGAGTATAGTGACAATTGTATTTATGGGTTTTCCTACCTCGGTTTTTGGTATTTTCACCGATGCCCCCGCACTCATTGCCGCCTGTATTAAAATCTCGAGTGTGACGTTTATCACCCTACCTTTGGCGGGGATCACAGCTATTGCGATTGCTGTGTATCAAGGCACAAATCGCCCTAAGCTTGCATTGCTATTATCTGGGATAAAAATCTATGGTTTGTTACTGCCCCTGCTGGTTCTGTTACCTCAACTATCCTTTACAAATATTTCATTTATCACAGGTGCATTAAACATTAATATCATGCCAAACGCTTTGACTGAGTTATGGATGGCCTTTCCAATTGCGGACATCTTAGCTTGTCTCTTGAGTTTATTGATCATCAGTATTTGGCCTTTCATTCACGTGCCGCGAGCAAATCGAGTCAGTCATGGAGGTAATGCAAAATGAAGTTAGCCAAGATGAAAGACTCAAGCGCCATCGCATTAAATGAAACCAAAGTTCGCGCTAAAAAACTGCTCAAAGCTTGTCAGCAGGATGAGCCGTTAGCCAAGCAAAGAGTCGCGACCTTAATGGCGAAATTGGGCATATCACACTCAGATCTCCAGCTTAAGCATTGCCAACAAGTGATTACACGTGAGCTAGGTTTTATCGATTTTCATCATTGCCAGCGAGTCCTGTCGGGTCAAGCCATACTAGGGGATGATTGGGGAGGCTTATTCCACACTAAGCAATGCGACACATTACTCAATCATTGGTTTACTGGCTATTTAGCCGCGCGTGAGTTTAATGCGCAAGCTGAGGGCACATTGCTACTCCCCTACAAGAAGCAGTTTTTTGTAGTGGAGCGGCGGGATTACTGCAATGCGCTGAATTTGCAGATAATTTTTCAACCAGTGGATAATGCTGGCGAACCGACTATCCTGCGAGATCTGGTGAGCAGCTATGCTAATGCAGATTGGCATTCCTTTGCTCTTGCCATGGTCCAACACAAACTCCCCAAAGTGTAATGATGGCTGAGATTGTCTGGCATCATGTTGAATGAGCAAATCTAGAGTTAAATGATAAAGACCAGCAAGGTCATCAGTGCTGACGGCCTTGTTGGTGAAATATGGTGGAGGCGCTGCGTTTCAAATCAGAAACTCAAGGCTAGAATAGCTAAAATGCAAAAAGCCGCTAATTGCTTAGCAGCTTTTTTGACGAAATCTGGCGGAGGAACTGAGCTTAGAATGAGGAACCTAGGGTTCAAATTATATAAACAAAAAAGCCATCATTGCTGATGGCTTTTCCGTAAAATATGGCGGAGGAGCAGGGATTTGAACCCTGGGTGGGCTATAAACCCACGCCGGTTTTCAAGACCGGTGCATTAAACCACTCTGCCACCCCTCCGAACGAGGCGCATAATATAAGTAAGTCTGTTGACTGTAAAGCACTAACTCTCAATTATGCGCCAATTGTTGCTATTACACTCAATCCGCTGGATTTTGCTTCACATCGGACATTATGCCTACCCGTGCGGGATCTGGCTTAGTGAAATGTTTGGCAAAGTCGCCCCACTCTTGTTGACTCTTAAGTATATAGCCGGCCACCACTAAGATAGCGCAACATAGGATACCCCAACCAATCGCCACTTCACCTAGGCTTGCCCACATAGCAACTAAGCTAGATGCCCCAAAGGCAATGCTGATCTGTAAGAAGTTCTGTAATCCTGCGGCCTTAGCGGCATTCTGACTAAACTGCTGTAGCGCGCTGTTAACTACTATTGGATAAATTGCACCATTGGCCGCCGCTAAAATAGAGAACGAAATCAGCAGTGGGAAAATCGTGCTCGCGGGATAAATCAGCGTGAACATGATGATTGAAATAACACAGGCTGCGAAAATCGACAACAAGATATTGAGTGTTTGATGCCCGCCAATGCGTTTTATCAGTAACTTACTCGCATAACCACCGACAATAAACATGATGGTTTGCGGGATAAAACTTAACCCAATTTCAGTCGCTTGATAACCGTGCATTTCCATCACAATCGGCCACACAGTTAGGTAGGCAAAGAAAGCACCGGAACAGGCACCGAAGATCACGACGTTGCCTAAATAGCGGGTGTTTTTCAAAATTTGCCCATAAGATACAGCGACATGTTCACTGTGTTTATGTTGACTCTTGCCTGGAACAAAGTACAAGGTCATCAATACCAGCAGAAAAGCGATAACACACAAGGAGATAAAGATTGCACGCCAGCCTAATTGGTTCAGAATATAAGCGCCAAGGATCGGTGCTAATGCAGGCGATAATGCGACCAATGGCATAATGTTGCTGAAAATACCTTGGGCTTTATCGGCATCATATTGCTCAACCACAATCGCTTGCCAAATAACCCCTGCACTACAGGCGCCAATCGCTTGGAAGAAGCGCGCGGTATTGAGCATTAATATAGAATCACTGTTGGCAATAAACACGCTAGCAATGGCAAATAAAACAAGGCCAAAGATCAATGCCCAACGTTTGCCGATTTTATTGACTAAGGGGCCATAAAGTAGCTGACCTAAGGCAAGACCCGCAAGGAAACAGGTCAGTGACATCGCCACCTGTGATGGTGTGCTGTTAAATGAGCCTTCAATTGCTTTGAAAGCAGGCAAATACATGTCAGTGGCAATAAAGCCAAGCATGCTCAACATGGCTAAATAGAATAGAAACATAAAGAACTTTATGTTTACAAAGGTGTTACTAGACGTTTTCATAAAATAATCGGGTCAGATTGACTAAAGTGTGCAGTCTAAAGACTTGTTAAATTTATTGGAAACGTTTATTTTTGACTTGTGCTATCAATTATTTTCATTGGAATGGACGTCAGTTATGCTCTCAGAACAAGCGCTAGAACTCATTGATATTGTGGCTCGTGTAGGTAGTTTCACCGCGGCGGCGAATCGGCTACATAAAGTGCCCTCTGCCGTGAGCTACGCGGTCAAGCAAATAGAAGAAGAACTCGGCGTCATTCTTTTTGAACGGCATCATCGCAGCGTAACATTAACACCAGCGGGTGAACATTTTGTGAAGCAAGCCAGAACCTTGCTCACGCAGATGGACGAGATGAAACGTGGCACTCAGCGCGTGGCAAATGGTTGGCAACCCACCTTGTCCATAGCCCTTGATAATATCGTCCGTGCCGACAGGATCAGCGTATTAATTGCTGACTTTTATCGACACTTCCATGATATTGAATTAATTATTCGCATTGAGGTCTTTAACGGGGTTTGGGAAGCGCTCGCCACGGGTCGCAGTGATATTGCTATTGGTGCGACAACCGCAATTCCAGTCGGTGGTGTTTACCAATATAAAGACATGGGGGATATTGAGTGGGCGTTTCTTGTTAGTAAAAATCATCCCTTGGCCAGTATTGACCGCCCATTAAGTGACGATGAGCTGCGCCCTTTTCCCTCGATTTGTTTAGAAGATACCTCTCGGGAAATTCCAAAACGTATGACTTGGTTGCTAGAGAATCAACGCAGGTTAGTCGTACCTGATTGGATCCGTGCCATTAACTGTTTCCGCGAAGGTTTAGGCGTCGGTTATATGCCAGTGCATTTAGCGAGCGTGTTTATTAAGGCGGGTGCGCTTGTTGAAAAACAACTGGAAAATCCAAAGCAGACAAGCCCTTGTTGCTTGGCCTGGAATGCTGACAAGATGTCGCCTGCTCTCGCTTGGGTGCTGGAATATCTTGGCGATACTGAAAAATTGCACAAAGAATGGCTGGCTTAAGCTTGGTTTAAACTCAATATGCTGATTTAGTCATTGAAATCAGCATTGAATGTGATTGTGTATCGTCTGCTTATGTACAGACTAAATCTTTACCTTCATAGTGGATGAAGACGCAGATACAAGAATCTTATTTTTTATGCTTTGCAGTTAAAGTTGAAATAAATAATTGAGTAAAATTTTGAAGATTAACAATTTGTTATTCATGGTTCTATGACTTTCACCCGTATCTCATGTACGGTATCATTGCACCAGTTAAGTTCATTTTAGGATTTTACGGGAACTTAGTGTGCTGTAAAAAATCAAAATGATCAGTTTGGAAATGTGTCAACGGAGATCAACATGACCCAAGAAACCTTATATTCGACGAGTGCGTCAACACTGGAAGTGAACAAACTTCTTAAAAACACTTATATGCTGTTATCGATGACATTGGCCTTCTCTGCACTGTGTGCGGGTTTGGCAATGGCATTAAATATCAGTCCATTAGTCTCCATTGGTTTATCGATTGGTGGCCTAGTACTGTTGTTTGTCACTTTACGTAAAGCCGAGTCTGCAGCGGGTATCTTCTGGGTGTTTGCCTTTACGGGTATGGAAGGTGCTTCACTGGGCTACATGCTCAATCACTACGCGGGTATGGCAAACGGTCCACAGCTGATCATGCAAGCACTGGGGTTAACGTCAGTGATTTTCGTTGCGTTATCAGCCTATGCCGTGACCACTAAGAAAGATTTCTCTTTCCTACGTGGATTCTTGTTCGCCGGCTTGATTGTGGTGATCGCCGCCGCTGTGATTAATATTTTTATGGGTAACAGTGTTGCCTTTATGGCAATTAACGCAGGCTTGGCGTTACTGATGACAGGTTTTATCCTGTTTGATACTAGCCGTATCGTCAATGGCGGCGAAACTAACTACATTCGCGCGACTATCTCATTATACCTAGACTTCTTAAACCTCTTCATCGCGCTGTTGCACCTGATGGGCATAGGCAACGATGACTAATCCTAGTTAGCGATTTTTAGCTTAACTTGCGTTAGAATGGCCCTACTTTTAGGGCCATTTTTATTTTAAATGAGCAAATTTATTATCCAAGTGAACGGGCCCGCTTATGGCACGTCGGCGAGTGTTAACGCCTTACGCTTCTCCCAAGCTGCACTTTTAGCTGGGCATCAGATTATCTGTGTGTTTTTTTATCAAGATGGCGTGTATAACTCCACAGATTTAAGCTTACCCGCCTCCGATGAAAACGATGTGATCAGTGACTGGAAACAGCTGGCGCAATCCCATCAGGTCCCGTTAGTCAATTGCGTGTCTGCAGCGCTACGTCGCGGCATTGTGAGTCAGCAAGATGCCCGCGAGAATGGCCTTAGCTACTGGAATGTGGGCGAGTCATTTATCATGGGCGGTTTAGGTGAGCTAATCACAGGTATTGAATCGGCCGATCGTTTGATCAGTTTTTAACTCTCAGGGCTACTATGAAAAAATTGTGTATTCTATTTCGCTGCTCGCCACATGGTACTGTTCGTGGCCGCGAAGGTTTAGATCTTGCCCTGCTTAGCGCTAGCTTCGAACAAGAAGTGAGTTTAGTGTTTGTGGATGAAGGTGTGTTGCATTTGATTAAAGATCAACAGCCTGAGCTTATCGGTGCTAAAGATTACATCTCCACCTTTAAAGCACTGCCGCTGTATGATATTGGATCTGTATTTGTCTGTAAGCAATCCTTAGCCGATTACGGCTTAAGCCATGGCTTACTGTCGATCCCAGTGACAGTCGTCAACGATGAAGCCATCGCAGCCCATTTAAACCAAGTGGATGAGGTCTTAGTATTCTAATGATTTTACATCATATTCAAACATCTCCCAGTCGAGATAGCGCGCTGAAACTTTGTTTACGTTACGCCTGTAAGGAAGATGCGATTTTATTATCGAGCGATGGCGTTAACGCGTTACTGCTGCGCCAGTGGGCAATGGCATTATCGCCCTTCAAGTTGATGGTCTTAAAAGACGATGTTGTCGCACGTGGCCTATCCGAACGTTTAAAGAACGTCATGCTTATCGATTACAATGAGTTTGTGGCTCAATCATTACTCCATGACAAGGTGATAACGTGGTAAATCCATTGCAATTTAATGGCGCAGAAATCGCCCGTGACCATCAAGGTTATTTAAAAAATCTTAACGATTGGCAACCCGATATGGCCCTGTTGTTAGCGGCAGAAGAGCAAATTGTACTTACGCCAGCCCATTGGGAAGTGATTAACTTTGTTCGAGATTTCTATCTCGAATATAAAACGAGCCCTGCTATCCGTGTATTAGTTAAAGCCATTGGCCAAGCCTTAGGACCAGACAAAGGCAATTCAAAATACTTATATACCCTATTCCCGATTGGACCTGCGAAACAAGCAACGAAAATCGCGGGCCTGCCCAAACCAGCTAAGTGTATTTAATGGCATAGGGTTAAGTCGTCACGTAAACATGACACAAACAAAAAGGCATGTTCCCTTGGGAAACATGCCTTTCTTTTTACTTGAACAAAGTTGATAGGGTTATTTGACGTTTTCTAACACAACCCAGATGGCTTTGCCTACGGTGGCAAGCATTACAGCAAAAAATACTGCAATCACAGCGGTATAGGAAAGCCAACGGAGATAGCGCTGGCCTTTATCCATAGTATTATTTTGTGTTCCATTAGCCTATTTGAGTCAAACCGCCCATGTAAGGACGCAGAACTTCAGGGACTGTGATACTGCCATCAGCATTTTGATAGTTTTCTAAAATAGCCACTAAAGTACGACCTACAGCTAAACCTGAGCCGTTTAACGTATGCAATAGCGCAGGCTTATTATCTGCTTTCACACGGTAACGCGCTTGCATACGACGGGCTTGGAAATCCTTCATGTTTGAGCAAGAAGAAATCTCACGATAGGTATTTTGTGCTGGTAACCAGACTTCGATATCGTAGGTTTTGCTTGAGCCAAAGCCCATATCGCCAGTACATAAAATCACAGTTCGATACGGTAAACCTAAACGCTGCAGCACGGTTTCAGCATGACCAGTCAGCGCTTCAAGTGCCGCCATTGAATCTTCAGGCTTAACAATTTGCACCATTTCAACTTTATCGAATTGGTGCTGACGGATCAGACCACGGGTATCTTTGCCGTATGAGCCCGCTTCGCTGCGGAAACATGCAGTATGCGCAGTTAACTTTATTGGCAGCTCGTCTTCATCAACAATGCTATCGCGAACTAAGTTCGTTAATGGCACTTCTGCGGTTGGGATAAGGCTCAAGCCTTGGCCTTCTTCAGTCGCAGGTTTAGTGTGGAATAAGTCTTCACCAAACTTAGGTAGCTGGCCTGTGCCGAGTAAGCTTGCCTCGTTAACCAGTAATGGCACATAGGCTTCGGTATAACCGTGCTCTGTGGTATGTAAGTCCAACATGAACTGACCAATGGCGCGATTTAAGCGGGCGACTTGGCCTTTCATTACGATGAAACGTGAGCCAGTAATTTTAACGGCATTTTTAAAATCTAAGCCGTTTAAGCCTTCACCTAAATCGATATGATCTTTAATCGGGAAATCAAAAGTGCGTGGCGTCCCCCAACGTCTCACTTCAACGTTCTCTGTTTCATCGGCACCCATTGGTACTGATTCATCAGGCAGGTTAGGCATAGACATGGCAATGGCATTGACTTCTTCAAGTACAGCGGCCAGTTCAATCTTTTTGGCATCCAACTGTGAACCTAAATCGCCCACTTGCGCCATGATTGCGTCAACATCTTCACCACGGGCTTTAGCTTGGCCAATGGATTTGGAGATGGCATTACGCGACGCTTGTAATTCTTCGGTAGCCACTTGCAGTGACTTACGCTTTTCTTCTAATTGAATGAGATGAGCTATGTCTAAAATAAAGCCACGGGTAGCCAGTCGCTCAGCGGTAACTTCTAATTCGTTGCGCAAAAATTTAGGATCTAACATGTGATATATTCTTAATAGTTAAATGCGAGAAAAAACCAGTTGTTGACCTAAGTACACCATGAATAAACATAGACTTAGATTCAACACCACATTCAAAATCGCCTTCAGCCAATCCCCTTCTTGCATCAGCAACAAGGTTTCATTAGAGAAAGTCGAAAACGTTGTCAAAGCACCTAATAGACCGATACCTATAAGCGCTTTGAGTTCAGGGCTGATATGACTCATTTGCCCCAGAGCGTAAATTACGCCCATAAAAAATGAACCTATAACATTAACCAACAGTGTACCAAAAGGAAAACTGCTGCCAAATACTTGGATCATGAATATTGAAATAAGATAGCGTAAAACTGCTCCAATTGACCCGCCGAAAGCCACTAATAAGATGTTAGTCATATCTTTTGTTCTCACTGGCTTGATCTAACTGGGCTAATTGCGCCAATTTATCTTTGATCCGCTTCTCAAACCCTCGCTCAGTCGGAAAATAAAACTGTGCTGTTTGCAGGGATTCGGGGAAATAATTTTCACCACTGGCATAGGCATTGGCTTCATCGTGGGCATATCGATACCCAGCTCCCATGCCGATGTCTTTCATTAACTGAGTCGGTGCATTGCGTAAATGGTGCGGCACTTCGACTTGCCCTGTTTCGCGAGCTAACGCACGCGCCGCCTTAAATGCGGTATACACAGCGTTGCTCTTAGGCGCACTGGCAAGATAAACAATGGCTTGTGCTATTGCTCTCTCACCTTCGGCGGGGCCAACACGGTGAAAACAATCCCAGGCATTTAGTGCGATTGTCATCGCCGCAGGATCGGCATTGCCCACATCTTCAGAGGCAATCGCCAGTAAGCGCCTTGCCACGTAAAGCGGATCGCCACCGCCTTCTAATATTCGACAAAACCAATACAACGCGGCATCAGGTGCTGATCCGCGAATGGATTTATGTACAGCCGAGATTAAATCGTAAAACTGATCACCGTTCTTATCAAAACCAGCAACTTGGTGCCCCGCCACTTGAATTAACATTTCAGTGGTAAAGGTGCCACCGTCGATGAGCATATCACTCATCAACTCAATAAGATTTAACGCTTTACGGGCATCACCATCACAAAGTTGTGCCAATGTGGTGAGCACATCGGTTGGCATTACAAATTGTCGTAGGCCTAAACCGCGCTCGTTATCGTTTAAGGCTTGAGTCACTATATGGGCGATTTCATCATGGCTTAAGCGCTTGATAAGATAGACCCTTGCCCGCGAGAGTAAGGCATTATTGATTTCAAAAGACGGATTTTCTGTGGTCGCGCCGATAAAGATCACTGTGCCATCTTCAATAAATGGCAGAAAGGCATCCTGCTGACTCTTATTAAATCGGTGGACTTCATCGACAAACAATAGAGTACGTTGGCCACGGGATTCTGCAACGGCTTTTGCTTGCTCAATCGCGGCGCGAATGTCCTTAACGCCAGAGGTGACCGCGGAAATGCGCTCAACGTGAGCATTTGAATAATGTGCGATTAATTCAGCTAAGGTTGTTTTACCTGTGCCCGGCGGTCCCCACAACATCATGGAATGGGCGCGCCCAGCTTCCAATGCTTTGCGTAGTGGTTGGCCCTCACCCAGTAAATGGGCTTGACCTATGTACTCGCCAATCGTTCTTGGCCGCATGCGTGCGGCCAAGGGACGAAAATCGGGTGCAAAATTAAACGATAAACTGCTCACGCGATAGCCTAATGCGCTGCTTTACGACGTTGATCATCAACATCGACGCTGTCTGGGATCACAAAGGTGAACAAGGCTTTGTCTTTATTTGTGATGGCTTGCTGATTGCTTAAATCAAACAGGCTTAAATTACCTTTATCATCGGCAACATTAAAGTTGACTAACTGGGTATTTTTGAAACACACATTGACGGACAATATGCCCGAATCAATCGCCTTAGGTTTGATCTCATAGCAATCTTGTTTCTTGGACACTGAATACTGTGACCAAGTCGCATCGTCGCGGTGGACGAGCAATGCGATGGGAGATGCATTGATTGCTTCAGCAAAATCCATGATGACCACCTCCTCGGCGAAAGGATTGTAGATCCACAAATCTTTACCATCAGCGACAATCTGCGATTCATCGGGCTGGGTTAAATGCCAATAAAATTGATTCGGATACGCTAAGGCAAAAATGCCAGACCCCGTTTGAATAACCTTTTTATTGACATCTGTTACGGTTTGTTTGAAATCGGCTTTTAGTGAAGCGGTACCAATCAATTTTTCCCTGAGCTGCTGCGCATCATCGGCAAACACAGCCGCGCTAAATAGCAAAGGTGAAGCTAACAACACAGCGCATAATCGTTTTTTCATTTTATTCCTTACCCTGTAAACCCTTGGGTGTATCAAAGCTACGCCTTAGCGCGGCTTAATAATGTTTTGGTGCTGGCGGCGCTAAGACTTCACGGTTACCGTTGTGGCCTTGAGCAGAAACAATACCTTGTGCTTCCATCTGTTCAATAATGCGGGCTGCACGGTTATAACCAATCTTAAATTTACGCTGTACGCTTGAAATCGAGCCGCGACGAGTTTCAGTCACAAAGGCGACTGCTTCATCGTATAACGGATCATATTCTTCGTCTGATTCAGCGGTTTCACCAGGCAATAATACTTGTTCACCATCACTGGCACCGTTGAGGATTTCTTCGATATATTGCGGTTTGCCACGGGCGCACCAGTCGGCAACGACACGGTGAACTTCATGATCATCAACGAACGCACCATGAACACGATTCGGTACCGCGGTACCCGGTGGCAAAAATAACATGTCACCCATACCAAGCAAGGTTTCGGCACCCTGTTGATCTAAAATGGTGCGCGAATCGATACGAGATGACACTTGGAACGCCATACGTGTGGGAATGTTGGCCTTAATCAAACCTGTGATCACATCCACTGACGGTCTTTGGGTTGCCAAGATCAAATGTATCCCTGCAGCACGCGCTTTTTGGGCAATACGGGCAATCAACTCTTCAACTTTTTTACCAACAATCATCATCATGTCAGCAAATTCATCGACCACGACAACAATCGATGGCAGCTTATCTAACGCAGGCGCTTCAGGCTCCATGCTGTCGGATGACTTCCACATAGGATCTAAAATCACTTCGCCATTGGCTTTCGCTTCGGCAATTTTAGCGTTATAGCCCTTGATGTTACGCACGCCCATCATAGACATCAGCTTGTAGCGACGTTCCATCTCGCCGACACACCAACGCAGCGCATTGGCAGCTTCTTTCATGTCGGTCACGACTTCACATAGCAAATGCGGAATACCTTCATAGACAGACAATTCCAACATTTTGGGGTCGATCATGATAAAGCGTACATCTTCTGGGCCAGACTTATACAGTAAGCTGGTGATCATCACGTTTACACCCACAGACTTACCAGAGCCTGTAGTACCGGCTACCAATAAATGTGGCATTTTACCAAGATCAACAACAACGGGGTCACCAGCAATATCTTGGCCTAACACCATAGTTAAGTTGGATTTACTCTCAGTAAAGGCGGCACAATCTAACACATCGCGCATAAACACGGTTTCGCGGAATTTATTGGGCAATTCGAGTCCGACATAAGCCTTACCCGGAATAACTTCAACCACGCGCACACTTTCAGCCAGTAATGAACGAGCTAAATCCTTTGATAGATTAGAGATTTTTGACGCTTTAACGCCCGGCGCTAATTCTAATTCAAAGCGTGTGATCACAGGACCTGGATACACACCCACTACATTGGCGATGATGTTGAAATCGGCCAGTTTAAGCTCAACAAGGCGGGCGACTTGATCCAATTCCTCTGGGCTGATCGGATTCTTCTTACGGTCAGGTATGTCGAGCAAGTTAATACTCGGCAGAGGATCCATCGGTTTTTTCGGTGCGGGTTTATCTTCTTGTCCTGGCAATACCACAATGCCATCGACAATTTTAGCTTTTTGATCTTGCTTATTACGCTGCGCTTGATTCACTGCACCTGTTGACACTTTAGTATCAAAATCAATGACGTCATCATCGCTAAAACCTAGACTTTCATCATCATCCTCATCTTCTGTAAATGCTTGACTGCTAAACACTGGCTCATTGTCATCATGATCGAATGAATGCGAATTAAAATCGGCACTGTCTTGCTCATTGGCATTTGAATGTTGAGGCTCAGCTAACCAAGGTGGCGCTTCAAAATTGCCATGGGCGGCCAAATCATCATTATCGATTTGTGGCTCAACCCGTTGTGCACTCTTACTTTTACTGCCATTCAAGCTCAGAATTTTTGCAAGCGCCGATAGTTTGTTTTTTGGCGACGAATTATTCTCAGTTTCAGTAATAATACCTTCTGGTTCAATGACCATATCATCAGTGGCAGCATATAGCGTTGGGGTTATCTCAGCTCTACGACCAATATGACGCTCACGCACCTTAGGCTTTTCAACTATGGGGGGCTTTTCTAGCACATATTGGGATTCACGGCGCTGTTTAAACTTATCCACCACGGACATAAAACCACGGGTATCCTCGGTTTCATGCTCACGCTTCATCGCTTGCGGCAATAATTTTAACTTTTTATAAATCCAAATAGAGACTAAGCCGATTTTCTCGACCACAGTCAGCCAGCTAATCCCAGTCAACAGCGTAAAGCCTGAGCCCAAGAAACACAGCAGTAATAAGGTAGTGCCGAGTTTATTAAAATACGGCAACATGGCTTGGCCTATGACATCACCCGCCACTCCGCCTGCCGAAAACTCGTAGATGTTGTTGGCATTCATACTCGCCAAAGCAGAAAATCCTAGAATGATCAGTAAAAATCCAATCAATCTCAGGGCCACAGAAAAGTAATCAATTTCAAGTAAATGATGGGCACGTTTGAACAATAACCAACCTGTCGATGCGACAATGATTGGCATGATATAAGCCGTAACGCCGAAGAAATATAACAGAATATCGGCAATCCAAGCCCCTACTGCCCCGGTCCAGTTTTTAATATCGCCTTGAAAATGCGACTGACTCCAACCAGGATCAGACGGACTAAAACTCGTCAATGCGAGCAAAATATAAGTGGCGAGAACACAACAAATGATGAGTCCGCCTTCCAGCAGACGTTGCAGGCCAGTGAGCGTGCGTACACTATTTCCTTGAGACAAACGACGTAATCCATAAAAGTGAAAACAGGTGGGCTAACGATACCAGAATCCCACTAAATGTGGAGCACATTAGCCTGTTTTTCTATACAGAATTGGTCATGATTGGCAAAATTTAGTCTATTGAGGTGTTTTAGTGTGCTTTTAGGGAGGAATGAGTTATTACACAAACACTTCCGTTAACAAATTTGTTTAAAAATGCCACAAAAAGAAGCCCCTAAGTTAGCAAACTTAAGGGCAATACAAGGCTAATAGCAATAAGCGTTAAATGAGATGGATATATCGACGTTACTGATAAATAAGGGGCCTAAGCCCCTTATTGTAAAACCAAACAATCAGGGTAATTTAGATATCTGAGAGTAGATGATTTATCGCTACACGACTGGTGTGCTTAACTTCTTCCATCACAACATAAGTACGCGTGTCGGAAACAGAAGGTAATTTCAATAAAGTTTCACCTAACAAGCGACGATAAGCCGACATATCTGAAACACGAGTTTTCAGTAAGTAGTCAAAATCGCCTGAAACCAGATGACATTCTTGAATATCATCTAGTAGTTGCACTGCACGGTTAAACTTATCAAACACTTCGGGAGTATCACGGCTTAATGTGATTTCCACGAATACCAGTAGGGATGCACCCAAGAAATGAGGATTCACCAATGCGGTATAGCCATTGATGTAACCTTGCTTTTCGAGACGTTTTACTCTTTCTAAACACGGAGTTGGACTTAGTCCGACTCTTTTTGACAATTCCACATTTGAAATGCGGCCATCAAGTTGTAGTTCATTAAGAATGTTGCGATCGATGCGATCCAAGTCTTTTACAGGACTCTTTTTATTATATGCCATTTATTTAACCTTGCTTTATCACTAAAACAACATTTTATTCTACGTATGCCGAAAGTTCAGCAGCATAAACTGCGTCGCCGATACTATACTAGATATCCCTGAATTAATCACGTTCAGGTCACGATAAAATAACAATTATGCCCATTAAAAGTGGGATTTCAGGCAATTGAGGCTCAAAGATGATTATTGGTGTTCCCAAGGAAATTAAAAACCACGAATATCGTGTCGGTATGGTTCCTTCTAGTGTTCGCGAGTTGGCGATCAAAGGTCACGACGTTTTTGTTGAAACAAATGCAGGCATAGGTATTGGTTTTTCAGATCAAGATTATATTGATGCTGGCGCCACAATTTTAGCGACTGCTGCTGAAGTTTTTGCTAAAGCGCAGATGATTGTAAAAGTAAAAGAGCCTCAAGCAGTTGAACGCGCTATGTTGCGTCACGATCAGATTTTATTTACTTATCTGCATCTTGCTCCAGATTTACCGCAAACTGAAGATTTAATCAAAAGTGGTGCCGTATGTATCGCTTACGAAACTGTGACAGACGATCGTGGTGGCCTGCCTTTGCTTGCTCCTATGTCTGAAGTCGCTGGTCGTATGTCAATCCAAGCTGGGGCTATGGCATTAGAGAAATCTTCTGGTGGCCGCGGTATGTTATTGGGCGGCGTACCGGGGGTTGAGCCTGCTAAAGTCGTCATTATTGGCGGCGGTATGGTTGGTACTAATGCAGCACAAGTGGCAGTTGGTATGGGTGCTGATGTTGTTGTGCTTGATCGCAGTATTGATGCTCTACGTCGTTTAAATGTGCAATTCGGTTCTGCTGTAAAAGCCATTTACTCAACTGCGGATGCAATTGAACGTCATGTTATTGAAGCCGATCTTGTGATCGGTGGTGTACTAATTCCAGGTGCTGCGGCGCCCAAATTGGTTACTCGTAGCATGATTTCACGTATGAAGCCTGGCAGCGCTATCGTTGACGTAGCAATTGATCAAGGCGGTTGTGTTGAAACTTCACATGCCACTACTCACCAAGATCCTACCTATATCGTTGATGATGTTGTGCATTACTGTGTTGCAAATATGCCTGGTGCGGTCGCTCGTACTTCAACATTTGCGCTTAACAATGCAACCTTACCGTACATTCTCAAGTTAGCAAATTTAGGCTATAAAGAAGCGCTGTTGCAAGACAAGCATTTTCTTAATGGCTTAAACGTCATGCACGGTAAAGTGGTGTGTAAGGAAGTGGCTCACGCCCTAAACTTAGCGTTCACATCTCCTGCGACACTATTAGTATAAGCTTTTAATTAACTTAACTTTTTATGTGAATTTGAGCTAGCTTTACTTAGTATGTAATTCAAATCGGTCTCGATACAATTGAGGCCGATTTTTTATTGGGTAGAAATTGGGTAGAAATACGCTCCACTACGATCACACCATCATATTTATACATGCTCATCCCGTGCTTCATTTCGTGGTTCACACTTAAGCTATTTATGTTCTCACAGTAAAGTAAAACTGACACTCTCCATACCAAAACGGATGGACTCGATTAGTGCAATCTAAAAGAATCGCCCTCCAACACTTTACCCCCACAGGTAAATTCCCTACAATCCTTGCAATTTGCTAAAGGCACGGAGATAAAAATGAGCCAGGTCAGACATTGTAACTTATTGATTTTGGGTTCAGGCCCAGCAGGATATACCGCAGCAGTTTATGCTGCGCGTGCGAATTTAAAACCTGTGATGATCACAGGTATGCAGCAAGGCGGTCAATTAACCACGACGACTGAAGTTGAAAACTGGCCAGGTGACGCGGACGACTTAACAGGTCCAGCCTTGATGGAACGTATGCAGAAGCATGCTGAAAAGTTCGATACTGAAATCTTGTTCGATCATATCAACGAAGTGACCCTTACCGAGCGCCCTTTCCGTTTGAAAGGCGATAACGGCGAGTACACCTGTGATGCGCTGATCATCGCAACAGGCGCTTCTGCCCGTTACTTAGGGTTAGAGTCAGAAGAAGCTTTCAAAGGTCGCGGTGTATCAGCCTGTGCAACCTGTGATGGCTTTTTCTATCGCAATCAAAAAGTCGCAGTGATCGGTGGCGGCAACACCGCCGTTGAAGAAGCATTGTATTTAAGCAATATTGCTGCTGAAGTTCACCTCATCCATCGCCGTGACACCTTCCGTTCAGAAAAAATCTTGATCGACCGTCTGATGGATAAAGTCGCTAATGGCAACATCATTCTTCACTTAGATCAAACCATGGATGAAGTGGTTGGTGATGCCATGGGTGTGACGGGTCTGAAGATGAAGAGCACTAAAGATGGCTCGATCACTGACTTAGCCGTTGCTGGCGTGTTCGTCGCTATTGGTCACAGCCCTAATACCGGTATTTTTGAAGGCCAGTTGGAAATGAACCACGGTTATTTAAAAGTTCAGAGTGGCTTGCAAGGTAACGCCACGCAAACCAGTATCGAAGGTGTTTATGCCTGTGGTGATGTGATGGACCAACATTATCGTCAAGCCATTACTTCTGCCGGCACAGGCTGTATGGCCGCACTCGATGCAGAGCGTTATTTAGATGCTAAAAAGTAACTAGACTCGATTTTTCAACGAATAGCAGGCTAAGCCTGCTATTTTTTTAGGTCAAAATCGTTAAGCAATAGCAAAATTTTTTGCAGGCTGTGCCAATTAATATTGTTCACGCACGCACATTTCTTTCCTTTGCGATTCTTAATTCCGCACTACTTAGATAGTACTTATATAAGTTCTTAGGTAAGTAAAATCATTTCGTTGAGCCAAAAATGACGCACAAAAAAAGGGACCAAATGGTCCCTTCTCTACAGCAACAAACTAATTTCTTAGTTTAACGCTTCTTTTGCTTTTTCAACTAAAGTTGCAAATACAACTTTGTCGAATACAGCGATGTCAGCCAAAATCTTACGATCGATTTCGATAGACGCCTTTTTCAGACCGTTGATGAAACGGCTGTAAGAAAGACCATTTTGACGAGCGGCAGCATTAATACGTGCAATCCAAAGTTGACGGAATTGACGTTTTTTCTGACGACGGTCACGGTAAGCATATTGACCAGCTTTAGTTACTGCTTGAACAGCAACACGGTAAGTACGGCTACGAGCGCCATAATAACCTTTAGCTAGTTTTAAAACTTTCTTGTGACGAGCACGAGCGGTTACACCACGCTTAACTCTTGGCATTTTCTAATCTCCTAAATTAAGCGTAAGGTAATTGACGCGCGATTGCTGGAACGTCAGCTTTTGATACTAAACATTTGGCACGTAAGTGACGTTTACGTTTAGTGCTTTTTTTCGTCAAAATGTGACGTAAGTGTGCTTGCTTGCGCTTGAAACCATTAGCGGTTTTCTTAAAACGCTTCGCTACACCCTTGTCTGTTTTCATTTTAGGCATTTCTAAAACTCCGCATTGGGATGTTTAATAAAAAGCAAGGCGAGCAAAGGCCATAGACCTTTGCTACTTTAAGTTTTGCCCTACTTATTTCTTTTTAGGCGCTAGCACCATAATTGCTTGTCGGCCTTCCATTTTCGGGAAAGATTCAACAACCGCATACTCGTCCAAATCAGCCTTGATACGGTTCAATAGATCCATACCCAGGTTTTGGTGTGCCATTTCGCGACCTCGGAAACGAAGCGTAATCTTCGCTTTGTCCCCGTCTTCCAGAAAACGTATCAGGTTGCGTAGTTTTACCTGATAGTCGTTTTCGTCAGTTCCAGGACGGAATTTAATTTCCTTGACCTGGACCTGCTTTTGCTTCTTCTTTTGTTCCTTGGCTGACTTAGCCTTATCAAAAAGGAACTTACCGTAGTCCATAATGCGACATACTGGAGGTTCAGCATTTGGGCTGATTTCTACTAGGTCTACACCTGCTTCATCTGCCAAATTCTGAGCATCTCTGATGCTTACCACACCAATAGCTTCACCATCAATGCCTGTTAAGCGTACTTCTGGTACACCTGTGATTTCTTCATTGATTCTATTAGGGGCCGGCTGACGCCCTGCTGTTTTTTTGATCTTTATGACCTATTCCTCCAACAATTTGAGACTACGGAGCGAAATCTGTTGATGGATTTTAGTGGCGAAATCTTCAAGTCGCATCTTACCTAAATCGATACCATCACGGGTACGCACCGCTACTTCCTTATTTTCCATTTCTTGATCGCCAACGACCAACAAATAAGGGACACGCCTTAAGGTGTGCTCGCGTATTTTAAAGCCTATTTTCTCATTCCTCAAGTCAAAAGACGCTCGAATACCTTGTTCTTTGAAGAATTTTACGACTTCTTCAACATAATCAGCCTGTTTATCGGTGATATTCATCACGACAACTTGCATTGGGGCTAACCAAGTTGGGAAACGTCCTGCATATTCTTCTATCAAGATACCCAAGAATCGTTCCAAAGAGCCTAAAATAGCACGATGGATCATCACTGGGGTCTGACGGCTGTTATCTTCGGCAACGTAAGTTGCACCAAGACGGCTTGGCAACGCATAATCGAGCTGCACGGTACCACATTGCCACGCTCGGTCCAAACAATCGTGTAAAGTAAATTCGATTTTTGGTCCGTAGAACGCACCTTCGCCTGGCAAAATAGTGAATTCAATATTATTGGCACGCAGAGCTTGCTTAAGTGCTTCTTCCGCTCTATCCCACATGGCATCGTCACCGATACGTTTTTCTGGGCGAGTCGAGAGTTTTACCACGATATTGTCAAAGCCGAAGGTCGCGTAAGTATCGTAAACCATCTGGATACAAGCACTCACTTCCTCTTGAACTTGGCTGTCAGTACAGAAAATATGGGCGTCGTCTTGCGTAAAGCCACGTACGCGCATTAATCCGTGTAACGAGCCTGAAGGTTCATTACGGTGACAGCAACCAAATTCCGCCATACGCAATGGCAGATCGCGATAAGATTTCAACCCTTGGTTGAAGATCTGCACGTGGCCAGGGCAGTTCATTGGCTTGATGGCGTATTCGCGGTTTTCGCTGCTGGTCGTGAACATGGCTTCTGAGTATTTATCCCAGTGACCAGAACGTTCCCACAACACGCGGTCCATCATTAATGGGCCTTTCACTTCTTGGTAAGTGTATTGGTTTAGCTTACGGCGAATGAATCTTTCTAATTCGAGGAAGATGCTCCAACCGTCGTTATGCCAAAACACCATACCCGGTGCTTCTTCTTGCATGTGATACAAGTCGAGCTGCTTACCGATTTTACGGTGGTCACGCTTAGCCGCTTCTTCAAGACGGGTTAAGTGTGTGCTCAAGGCTTTTTTGTCGGCCCAAGCGGTACCATAGATACGTTGCAACATCTTGTTTTCTGAGTTGCCACGCCAATAAGCGCCGGCAATGCTCATTAATTTAAAATGCTGGCAGAAACGCATGTTAGGTACGTGCGGTCCACGACACATGTCAGTGTATTCTTCGTGATGATACAGCGCAGGCGTCGCGTCTTTGCTGATGTTCTCATCCAGAATGGCAATCTTATAATCTTCACCGCGCGCAGCGAATGTATCACGGGCTTCTTGCCAGCTAACGACACGTTTTACTACGTCATAGTTGGTTTTTGCCAGTTGAAGCATGCGCTTTTCTAATGCGTCGATGTCATCTTGAGTCAGCTTGTGCTCAAGGTCGATATCATAGTAGAAGCCGTTATCGATAACAGGACCAATCGCCATCTTGGTTTCTGGCCACATTTGCTTAATCGCGTGACCTAATAAATGCGCGCAAGAATGGCGAAGAATTTCAACACCTTCTTCGTCTTTAGCGGTAATGATTGATAGCTCAGCATCGGTTTCAATGAGATCGCAAGCATCTTTTAATTCGCCATTAACGCGGCCAGCGATACAAGCTTTCGCTAAACCAGGGCCAATATCGGCGGCAACATCGAGGGTCGATACAGCATGAGCAAACTCGCGTTTGCTACCATCGGGAAGTGTAATTACAGGCATGAAATGTCCTTTCCAGTGGTGACCCACACGTAGGGCCACTTGGTTTTAGTTAATGTAAGAGAAATGCTCGCTAGGTTAAGACAGTACAGGAGTCTTAGCCGCCTTGCGTAGCAGGGCGTTTATTCTAAGGGATTGTAGCTAAAAGGCGCAAGCATATTGACCAGAATTGGGATTAGAAACAAAAAGCAAATTCATGATTTTGCAGTGTCTTGGTAACTTCTTGGTCATCTAACTCCCCTATTCTAGCGCCAGTTTATTGGGCATCACTGAAAACATGACAAGGGAGTTGATATGTTGAACTGCATTCTACTGGCTGTAACACTCACGCACACAGCAACCGCTTTACCTGAGCCGCAGGTGAAAATCACAAGCAAATCTTTGATTGATACTCAAGTGTTACTCGTTGATATTAAAAGTGAACTTGAGCAACAGATGCAGCGTTTAACGCTGGATATTACCCAAAATGCCCGCGATGGCGTGTTACACAGCAGTGAAATTGAGGGGTTAGTGACGGTAAAGGACTAGTTTTTAGAAGAGATAATGATCCAACAAGAAAATATTTAACCAGAAGGTCTATCATGCTGCGTTTTGAGACCGACTTCATCTAAGTCAGTGCACTGCACTCTGCTGTATACTCAAATAGGAAGCACATAAAGCTAGGAAGCACATAAAGCGCACTCAGATTTCGAATATCGACAAAGCGCAGACAATATAAGCGTACAAAATAAGCGTACAAAATAAGCGTATGAAGTGTGAGATGCGTTGATTGAGCAGAGCGATTCGCTCTATTGGCGATAAGGAGTTGCACCATGAGAGTCATAAACAAAGTTATTGCTTGTCCCCACTGCGGGCACCATCAAGATATCAGTATCGATGCCAGCTGTGGAGACCAAGATTATTACGATGACTGCCGAATTTGTTGTAATCCGATTCACTTACGCTTACACATCGATGAATCGAGACGAACGGTTGAGCTGTATATCGATTCAGACGACGAGCAAATCTATTAAACGAGATTGCACTACCCGCTGCGATGTCACGAAACTAACGGGCTTGTTCGTTAAAACGTCTGGCCAGCACGCGCTCGACTGTGTCGACGATAATTTGTGTTTGGCTGTCGATCTCAATATTGAGTTCATCACCCACTTTATACTGACTTAAATTGGTCAGTTTTAGGGTTTCAGGAATTAAGTGCAACTTAAAACCGGAGTCACTCACCTCGCCAACCGTTAAACTACAGCCATTAACGCCAACAAAACCTTTATAAAAAATGTAATCCATCCATTTAGGCTCAATGCCAAGTGTCAGATCATAATGCTGTTCTGTATGGCTAATATCGATGACTTTGGCCTTAGTATGGATATGGCCAGAGAGAATGTGCCCACCAATTTCACTACCAAAAGTTAACGAACGCTCAACATTAACGCTTTGACCTATAGACAAATTAGCCAGATTCGTCAGTCGCAAGGTCTCTTCCACTACGTCGAAAAATACCCTATCATCAACGACCTGAGTCACAGTAAGACATACCCCGTTATTTGCCACACTTGCACCTATCGCAAGTCCCTCATGCAAATCAGGTTCGAACGCTACCTCAAGGGTATTTAGGCCATCTTTCTTATGTATTGCAACCACCTCGCAGGTGGCTTGAACTATACCTGTAAACATTTTCTGCTCGCTTAATCGTTAAAGGCTGTATTTATGAATCATTCAGGCTATCAAGCCAAACGTTTAATCCAACTGGCGCTGCCGGTACTGATAGCTCAGGTCACTCAGACCATGATGGGCTTTATTGATACCGTTATGGCGGGCCGTGTTAGCGCGGTTGATATGGCCGCTGTTGCGGTCGGCACTAGCCTTTGGTTACCCGCTATTCTTTTCGTCCAAGGTTTACTGATGGCTTTTACGCCTTTGTTTGCCCACTACAATGGAGCGAATAATCAAAAAGCCATCCAACCTTTGGCCTTTCAAGGTGCCTATCTTGCCATCATTGGCGGCATTGGCGTGATGGTTTTCCTCGCATCTGCGCCCTTTGTGCTTAGCCATATGGATTTAGAACCCGAATTATACCGCTTAACCATAGGATATCTCGACGGTATTTTATGGGGCGCACCCGCATTTGTGCTTTATCAAGTGCTACGTGGCTGCAGTGAAGGTATATCCTATACCTTACCGACCATGGTCATTGGTTTTGTCGGTCTAGCCGTAAATATCCCCGCTAACTATATTTTTATTTATGGACACTTTGGCGTACCGGCCATGGGCGGCGCAGGCTGTGGTATCGCCACTGCTCTCGTATTCTGGGCCATGCTAGTTGCCATGACCATTTACATGCAGTTGCATAAAAAATTCGCGGCTTTAGCTCCCTTCAGTAAATTTCATCGCCCAGATTTTGAAACGATGAAGAAAATGACCAAACTCGGCATGCCGATAGCAATGGCGCTGTTTTTTGAAGTGAGTTTATTTGCCATCATAGCGCTATTACTCGCGCCACTTGGCGCAACAGTGGTCGCAAGTCACCAGATTGCGCTCAACTTTTCTGCCATCGTATTTATGCTGCCGTTATCTATCGGTATCGCGGTATCGATTCGGATTGGTTATTACTTAGGCCGTGATCGCGCTGATATTTCCGCGGTGGTCACTAAAGTGGGCTTATGGCTGGCACTATCCCTTGCTCTAACGACAGCGGTTTTGACCGTCTTATTTAGATTCCAAATTGCGAAACTTTATAATGGTGATCCTGAAGTGGTTGCCTTAGCCGGCAGCTTGATGTTGATGGCAGCCCTGTATCAATTATCTGATTCAGTTCAAGTGGTCGCAGCGGGTGCTCTTCGCGGTTATAAAGATACACGCAGCGCCTTTTATATCACGCTGTTTTCCTACTGGGGGATTGGTATGTCACTCGGTTATACCTTAGCTTATACGGACCATATCGTTCCCGCGATGGGCGCCCATGGATTCTGGGCAGGATTGATTGCGGGCTTGACCTCAGCAGCGCTGTTATTTTTCATTCGTCTGCGTTACATCCAAAAGCATGGCGTGCATTTGAGCCTTATTGAAGGTGACAGTGTTCACCATTGATTGCATTAATGGCGAGCGACAGTGCTCGCCTTTTGGTTTATCAGTTTGATTTCGATGCATTCTCTGAAGTAAAGCGAATAAGAAATTGCGATTTTATCAGCGGCGTTGTTGAAACTCTGGGCAAGTTGCACAGCAATTCACCATTTGACGACAAATTTGTTTTTTTTGCTTGCCAGCCCTGCGCTATGCCCCTAATATAGCGCTCGTTCCAAGGCGCAACGCTTTTGAATAGCTTGTTAAATTTTGCGATGCACCCGTAGCTCAGTTGGTTAGAGCACTACCTTGACATGGTAGGGGTCGGTGGTTCGAGTCCACTCGGGTGTACCACTCTCTTCAAAGAGTCTAAATTTGAAATTCAAACAGTGCACCCGTAGCTCAGTTGGTTAGAGCACTACCTTGACATGGTAGGGGTCGGTGGTTCGAGTCCACTCGGGTGTACCATTTCTTATTATGTATATCATTAATCCCCCTCTGCTTATCAAGCTAAATACAATTAATCTGCCTTTTAAAGCAGGTGTTTATGGTTTTCACTGCCTTTATCTTTTGATTTAAAATTCATTCCCAAATATCTCAAAGTTCAAAATCCAAAGTAATATCCAGTGCTAAATCAAATATTCGCAGTGGTATTTCTGCGCCCTCTCCAATCCTTTTAAACGAGCTGCCTAAAAATTTTTGACTAAGTACGGCATCGAACAGACACTCGACGGTTAAGGTCGCAAAATAATGCATTCAAAGTCTGTTCGTTGAAAATAGCGTTCAGACAATCATCTGCAATTATCATCACCGCTCAATAGTGAGCGATCCTATCTGCATTTAGCGAGGAAATCCCAATGTCGAATGAAGGTTATCATGAACCCATTACTGAACTCACCGATAAAACCAAGGACATGCACCGTGCACTTACATCACTGATGGAAGAGCTTGAAGCAATAGACTGGTATAACCAAAGAGTTGATGCGTGCAAAAATAATGAGTTGAGAGAGATACTTATACATAATCGAGACGAAGAAAAAGAACATGCTGCAATGCTACAAGAATGGATAAGGAGACAAGATCCGAGCTTTGATAAACAGCTAAAACATTACCTTTTTACAGATACGCCTGTTGCTCACACAGCTATTGTTCACAAATAAGTATTCAATCTGGCTGTTTGAGTAAGCCATTTTCGTGAGCAAACGCCTTTAGTCACTAAGCTGCCGTTCTTATAATACAAACCTCTGTATGTGTTATTGCACCATTTAGCTCATCTCATACAACCTTGCTGAATACTAGCGTGCAAACTGTAATGCTTCGGACTTAGTGACTTTCATTTTTAGCGTGAAGGACTTCACCTAATGCTACCTTAACGAAATATCTTGCGTGTAAACCATATCTCGCGTGTAAATCTTAGGCGTACAGGACCTTTCAATCTCAGTATGGCGAGCACTGCCGTGCAAGAAAAACGAGCGATGTCAGCCATTTTTGAACGACTAAAAACATCACTCACTATTTTTAGCTACCTACGGCAATTAGAAATGACGACTCAATATTGAGGTCATACATGACTTAGGCTTTATCACTCAAATTTTACCGAGTAGAAGGAGTATAACGAGGATCAATACTACCAAACCTAATCCACCGCTCGGGCCGTACCCCCAGCTCTTACTGTGTGGCCAAGTCGGAGCCACACCGATCAGCATCAGAATCAAAACCACTAATAATATTGTTCCTATACTCATGAGAGTCTCCTAGACATTATGGATATAACTCGAACTAGAAATCTTAATCAATATGACTAAGATCCTTTTAAATACCCACATTAAGCTGCCAAACTTTATGCTTAAGGTGCTTACTTAATTGTAAAAGCCGCTGACATCAACTGTGTTTGTCGGCATCCTTAGCAGCTTCTTTTACATTACCAATTGCTTTTTGAGTTTTACCTTTTATCTGTTTCTGAACCCCTTTCATCTGCTGTTTCGGGTTGCCAACGATCTCACCAATTTTTTGCTGCACTTTGCCTGCTGCGTCTTTTATTGAACCTTCTATCTGGTCTTTGTTCATGGTCAATTTCCTTTTGTTGTTGATATAACATCTAAATAATAATGATCGCTAACAATCAGCTATGAGTCATTGTTCATTTTTAGTAAATAGCGTTTAGTAAACATCTAAATATTTTTAGTAAAAATCTTAGTTGGTAAAATATCAGTAAAGCGACATAGAAATTAGGCTAAAATTAATTCCGCGGTGTTTTCATAAAATTGTGTGACTGGCTCCACATCAATCATACCGTGTCAACTTAGGTATTAATGCTACAATATGACATTGGTTTAAATAGGAAAATATTTTGTAGCAATCTTGAATTTTATCTTAAGTATAAATTGTGGCGATCATTTTATTTACTGAAATCTAGTATTAACCATGACTGAATTCCATTATTTAATTACCTAGTGATTTTCCAACTAAACGACATCATAATGATGAGCCACAACATCAATATAAATAACATAAAATATCTTATTAAGATAAAGCTTACCCATTAAAGGCATATCAATCTAAACTCTGTATCCAATTTATAATTTATCTAAAAGTGTGTCTGTGCGATAGCGTACACATTATAAATATTTTAATACATAATTTAACTTAAAACATCATCTGATACCTAATATAGCTACATTTGCGTATGTCATAGATGCCATTAAAAATATGAATATGAGTATTCAGTGGCTAAACTAAGAAGGAACTAAGAGGTATAACTCTAAAAACGTTAAAATGGTCTAGAGGTGTTCATAGCATCTTGTAGAACTTAGAGAACCACAGTTGGTAGTCTAAGGTTTTTAGCACCAACTAGCCTCGACTGCTGATTTTTACAATAATGCTTCTATATTCGCAAGAAGAACACGATAACCTACGTTACCATAAAATATTTGTCTACCTTCGTCGATAATATAGCTTGGACTGCCTTGTAGGTTTTGTTGTGCTGACTTTTGGTAGTTGCTCATTAATGCGGCTATAGCAGAACCATCATGAACGCTTGAGGTGATTTTTTTCTGTTCCAGCCCATAGAAATCAACCAGATCATAAAGTATTTCAAGCTTACCAATATCCAATGCGTCGATAAAAAATGCACTCCGAAATTTCAATGCCATATTGATACTGGTGTTTTTGTCATAGATAAGTTCAATGGCTTTAAGCACTAAATGAGCATTGGCCGACGTTGTCGGTCTGACTTCTGTCCATATTTTTGAGTTTGTGGGAACGTCATCACGGATAGATGCAGATTTATGTACATGCTCTGCAAAACCATTATATTGACCTTTCTGTTTCCATTGCGTCTCAATTTTTGTTTGAACATCACCAAATACATCAAGATAATGATATTTAAAATAAATTTTATTTTCTAACTTTTGATTTAACTCATCAATACGTTGTTGTGCAACCCAAGCCCACACACAAAGAATATCAGAATAGTAATCAATGATCAGGGGTTGATTCATGTTAATCCTTAATAAGGTGGCAGTTTAAGTCATTCACTCTAGTTTCAAGGCTAATCAATAATTATTGTGATGGCAGATCTACTTGTTACCCACATGAAGTCAAGGTTTCAATATCTAAACTACAGAATAAATACCGAAGCTACACTGAGCAATAGGTACAAGGATGTGATTTTTAGCAGACATACTAGAAGTCATCAATTTGTTTCATATTACGTGCCAGTAATCGCTTTTCAGCTTCTTCAAGGGACAGTATATTGCTAAGAAATTCTGTTACGGAAGGTGCAGAACTGCAGTTTTGTAGATATTCAAACAGCCCTACAATATTTTTATGATACTCAAGTGTGGCCATCGCTATTTCATCCGTATCCATCCTCTTAAACGGATGTTCACCTATGGTGTTAAAAGGAATAGCGGTTTTTTCATAATAATGCCGACAATAAGTGTTAAGTGCATTGCTATTGCCATTATCTTCGAACTGCCTGATAACCAGTGCCATTTTTTGCTCGTGGGCTGAAATATACTCCAACAGTAATCCGCTTCTTTCGCTATCATTTGTAAGTGCGCAATGTGCCGCAAATGCATGCAGCCGTTGGTGTATATTTCTAGTCCATTGCATAACATCATAAAGCGTTTCTATTTGCATATTATTCTCCTCAAAACGGGAGTCCTTGGTCTTTACTGTGAAAAGTGAATCACTTTTCTATGCATTGATGAAAGTAAACTTACTAAACAAGCCCATATTTACTATGACATTATGTCTCATTAAAAGTGCAGTTTTGAAATGATTATTAACTAAATAGTCAAACGCTGATGTCTATTATTAATGATATGAATTATTGACAACTTGTCATCAACATAAAATACTTTATAGGTCCAACAACGGCTTAATCTATATAACACCTGGTCTTTAGCTTAAAAAGCTGGCGATAAGCCACAACCTTGTAATAAGGCTAATGGCATGAGTATACCTATATTTTTCTATTGACTCTGTTCGTTGCCGCACTGATTGTTGACAATACAATGCGCACAAGAAAAAGGGTAAACTACCAACACAATACGTTGCCATTCCATAACTAGATTGAAGGGCATCATCTTCCCGCTTTCAGTTAATAACAGTATTATATTTTGGAACGAACCATAGGTGAGTTAGCCCAATATTTACCGATATCAGTACTGAGTCGTTAATACGCACGAAACAAGCCATCAAAATATTGGGAATAACAATAATAGAAGATAAAAAAGGAGTCGCCGATAACGCGGCTACTCCTTTTATTTAGCGGAAAATTTAAAAGCGGTAATTAAAGCTCAGGGTCACATTACGTGGGGTTCCGTAATGATACACGCTATATGCTTCGGACATTGAGGCAGAGGCAGACATATAAGCATAATATTTTTCATCTAATAGGTTCTCTACGTTAAGTTGCAGATCCATATTGTCAGTAAGGTTATAACGAGCCATCAGGTTGACTAAAGAGTAAGCATCCTGATCGATTTTTACTGTCCCCCCTTCAGAGTAACTATCACTCTGCCAGTTAATACCACCACCCACGGTCAATTCAGGCAGGTAATCAACAAACTGATAAGTTGTGAATAGTTTAAACTGTTTGCGAGGGCTAGTAGCCGCCACTTTTTTTCCGTCAGCATCTTCCGCTGTAAACTGCGAGTAGCCAGCCGTGATATTCCACCCATCGATAAACTCCCCCACCACTTCTAACTCAAAGCCTGTACTCTCAGTACCTTGAGCAGCTTTGTAATAAGTGGTTGGAGTACCGTCAACAATGATAGTCCCAGCGGCTGTTGCCAGATTATCCTGTTCAATCTTAAACAGTGCCACAGCAGTGTGCAGACGATCATCTAGATAAGCGCTCTTTAAACCAATTTCATAGGCTTTACCTTCGAGTGGATCTAAATAATCACCGTTAATATCCTTACTGTTCTGCGGATTAAATATTTCGGTATAACTGGCGTAAACACGATGCTCTTCGTTTATGTCATACAAGGCGCCAACATAAGGAACGAACACGCCATCATCACCAAAGTTAGTATCAGTACCATAACTGATCCCTTCGCGGTTCCAACTAGAAATACGGCCACCGGCAATCACTTTTAAATCATCGGTAATTGTCAGCCGCGTTGCTGCGTAGAAACCTTTCTGCTCGGTATCCATATTTAACTGGCGATTGGCATTTGTTGACCATTCAGGCTCTTCAAAGGCGTTGCTTTGCCAATCATAAAAGTTTTCAACTGCCTTTGAGTCCCAGCCCGTCATATTCTCACGGATGGGTTCATAGGTATCTGCATAGGATTTCTGTTTGCTGTATAAGGCACCAGTCACAAATTGATGCTCACGGTTAAAGAGTTGGTAATCGCCTTTCAACTGAAAATCGAAATTATCAGAGTTACTTTCACCATGGCTGTGATAACGCTGGCCGCTCAATCCTGCACCGGTTTCTTTATTCAGCAAGCCAGACATATAGATCATTTTGGTGGTGGTTTCATATTCCATGCGATTATAGTTCGCCACCAACTGCCAACCATTGCTGAAATAATGGTTCAAGTTAGCAAAATAGTTGATGTTAGTCGTTTCCCAACGGCTCCAATCTGCCGCTGTTGTAGTAGAAACATCCCAATCAGTAACTGAACCATCGCTGAATACTGCTGGTAATGCACCCCACATCGCTCCTTTGGGGTTATTGTTATTGTAACTACCGCCGACGCGCAGCATAGTGTTGTCAGTAATGTCTGAATCAATTACGCCGTAAAGAATGGTCTTACGGTCTTGATAAAGATCCTGATAAGAATCGCTATTGACATATTTCGCGACCATGCGACCACGTACACTGCCACTGTCGTTGAGGCCATTAGAAACATCTGCGGTAACTTGTTTTTTATCCCAGCTACCCGTAGCAACATCAACATAGCCCTTAAGTTCGTCACTGTCGGCATGTTTGCGCACTAGGTTGATTGAAGCAGAAGGATCCCCTGCTCCCGTTAGTAAGCCTGTTGCACCACGCACCACCTCTACACGCTCGTACAGAGAGATATCTGACACAGTCTCACCTGCATCGCCCCCCAAACTCCAAGATAAAGGTACGCCATCGATCTGGTAATTCTGAACCGCAAAACCACGGGCCATAAAGCCATTTCGAACGTTATCTGTTTTAGATGAAGACAAACCTACTGTGTTATTAACCACATCAACAACGGTATTGAGTGCCTGATCCTGGATCCGTTCAGCGGTCAAGATGCTCACTGACTGTGGCGTTTCCTGCAGTGACAGCCCTAAACCTGTGGCGGTATCAATGGTTCGACTCACAGTGTACTTGCCCATCACTGTTATTTTTTCAATATTTTGATCATTTGCATCTGCTGCAGAAGACGGCTCTGCAGCCAAAACTGACAAAGGGTTTAATGCCAAAGTAATGGCAGACGCGAGAGGTAGTAGATAAAAGCGCATAGTAATTTAGGGAGTTTATTTAGGATGAACATACGGTAACACTATTGCGAATCACTTTCATTTGTATTTTGGTGATGTATATAACAAATTCATCATTTATTAATGAGGAATAAACGTCCCCGCTGTGTTTATGCCTTCAAAAGTGAGCGTTTACGGTGAAAAAGGTTATTCTTTACCCGTATTCGGTTAATCATTCTTAATCTACGCCACTAAAAGCGACCCTGCGATTATTACTCCATAGGATCGCCATTAGTGTTTAGCTTTTACTTCATCAGTGTGTCTGTACTATTAGCTCGGCAGGCAGAGGCCACTTTGCCACTTGCCACTCACCTTGCCAATTCTCTATCGATATCCACAGACTATCGGCGGAGGTTAGCGTCTTAGTTGCGATGGCGTGTACGTGTTGGCCATGCTTATTACCGTGTAAAATACCATTCTCACTGCGCTGTAAATCTGCTATTGGCAAAGCCTGCGTTCCAATATTGGCATAGCCTTGGCGTATATTGCCTACCTCACCTTTTTCAAAAACCAACATAAAATCTTTCACATAGTCATCATGATGCACATAGGGTGCTTTTAGATCTAAGGGTAAAGGGGCTATTTTAAATTCACCTAACTCTTGAGTCTGCCAGGCCGGTGGAAATGTAGGTGTTAGCGACTGATACAAAAACAATAGGGGGAGCAATAGAATAAACCCACTCAGTTTATATTTATTTTTTTGCCAAAAAGTTGAATGAATGAAAGCCATTAACGTACCTCCTCTAACCTATCTGTCACAGTACTGGGGGATTCCATTTTTTTAATTGCACGCACATTACGCAGTCCCCACATCATAAATCCCGTGATTGACATACCCGATAGGATCACCCCAAAAATAAACCAAATGATTTTTGTCCAGATACCACCTAAGGTACCGTAATGCAAAGGATCTGCGATATGCATTAGTGTTTGTATCCCTGTCATCGTCTCGGGTGATGTCGCTCTTGCAATCTCCCCCGTCCAAGGGTTAATGCTAAGGTTGTAAGAATACTGATCGTAAAAAATGTGCTCGCCACTACCGCTCAGATGATACATGTCACGATTATGCTCGGGTTTCATCACATAGCTTGGTTGAAAGTCAGGAAAGTGCGTTTGTGCTAATGTTAAGGCTTGTGCAAATGACACGCTTGGATCTGCGGGATTCACATCACCCTTTTGGATAAAGGGCAATTGCTCAGCAGCAACCAATGGCGCATGTGGCTCAATATCAATATCTGCATGCCAAAAAATGGCTTGGACTAAATACCATAATCCGGTAACGGCCATAATCGCGATAAACCAAATAGACCACACACCAGATAATTTATGCAAATCGGCCAATAGTGTCTTTTTACCTTGACTCACTCGTAATTTCGGAACAAAAAAACTTCGCCAAAAACGTTTATAAACAATGAGTCCCGTCACTAAAGACGCGAGCATAAACAGCGTCATCGAACAGACAAGGTAATAGCCCAAGCTGTAACCGCTTTGCCAAGGAAATAATAACCAAGCATGTAAAGATCTGATAAAGCCGGCAAATGTCATGCCTTCATTAATCTGTTGGATCTCACCTGTGTATTGATTGACATAGGCCATGGCATAGGGTTTATCCGCGTCACTGAACATGATCACATTGACCATATAAGGTTCTAAGGTCATAGCGCCAGAGACTGCCGCACTTGGGTAGGCTTCCTCAACAATCGTCATTAATTCACTAACCGGTTTTACGGGTAAATCATTAGGGTTCAACGCCCTCGATGCAGGATTCGTTAACCAAGTGATCTCATGACTCAGTACCGCAATCGTCCCCGTCAAGCAGATAAAACAAAATAACAACCAAATTGGGAGCGACACCCAACCATGCAACATAAACCAGAATCGGTTACTGATCTTCGCCATTTGTGACTTTCCTAACACTTATCGTATTTCGCGAGTGTAAAGGTAATGCAAATTGTTATCAATACGATGTACTGGGAATTGTTTTCAATTAGAATGCCGGTCACAAAATACTATGATGGGGAATCATGATGGATAAAACCTTGTTAGCAGCGCTCATTTCGAGCCTATTGTTAGCGCCGAGTTCCTACGCTGACGAAACTCAATCAGACGCAGACGCCAATATCGAAGTGATCAGTATTAAAGGTAGTCGTTTAGATAAAGCTGCTACAGCAACGGGCTTACCCTTAACACTGAGAGAAACGCCGCAGTCAGTGACGATTATAGATCAAGAATTTATTCAGAGTTTTTCTCTTAACAATGTTGCTGACTTAATGTTTTTAACACCGGGTATTTCTGCACAGAAAGCAGAAACTAACCGCTACTTTTTCAGCGCCCGTGGTAATCCAATCACTAACTTCCAATTTGATGGTGTGCCTGTTAACTATTCTAGTTTCTTCAATGATGCTTCGACCGATACGGTTATCTTCGATCGAGTAGAAGTGGTTCGTGGTGCAACAGGATTATTAACGGGTGCAGGAGAACCCTCGGCCGCCATCAACCTCATTCGTAAACGTCCAAAATCTTCACCAGGAGGTTACCTCAGTACAAAAGTAGGTTCATGGGACAGTTATCGTGTAGAAGGTGATAGTTCAGTGGACATAACAGAAGATGCCGATGTCCAAGCACGTTTTGCCGCCGCCTATGAAAAATCAGATAGTTTTACCGATCTAGCCGAAGATGAAAATCTGCAAATTTATGGCGTCGTTACTGCAAGATTAAGTGATAGCACATTATTCACTTTGGGCGCGGACTATAGTGACCGCGATCCAAAAGGCTCCACTTGGGGAGCGCTGCCACTGTTTTATGCCGACGGCAGTTTAGCGAGTGACCTTCCCCGTTCGACGACCACTGCAGCATCTTGGTCTAGTTGGAAACGCCATGGTGCGAACGTTTTTTCTACTTTAGAACACAACTTTGATAATAACTGGGAACTCAAACTCGACATAGAACATCGTGAGGATAAGATGGATGGGCACTTGCTATATTTATATGGCTCCCCAGATAAAATCACAGGTTTGGGGATGAGTGCATTGCCTATGATTTACCAATCAACCCGTAAGCAAGATGCGGCGCGAATATTTGCTTCAGGGCCATTCGAACTATTGGGTCGAGAACATAAGCTAACAACCGGCCTACTCTATTCAAAACAAGATATTAGCGCCGACTCTTTCTACACCACAGATGTTTTAAGCGTAGGCAATTTCTTTGAGTGGGATGGCTCGATTGCAGAGCCAAATTATCCATCGATTCCTACCAATGAAGAGACTGAAGAGATCCAAAAAGGTGCCTATATTGCTACCCAACTCAATCTGCACGATCAGATCACACTGCTGTTAGGTAGCCGTATCAGCCAATATAAAGTCGATCCAGGTTATGAGCACAATGATGTCATTACGCCGTATGCAGGATTGATTTACGATATCAGTGACAGTGTGTCGATTTATACCAGTTACACTGAGATTTTTCAGCCTCAAGATGCCAAAGATGCTAATAACAAACGCTTAGACCCGACAACTGGCAATAATATTGAACTTGGCAGTAAAGCCGATTTTTTCGACGAAAAACTCACCGCCAGTGTTGCAGTGTTTAAAGTTCAAAAAGAAAATGTGGCGGAAAAAGATCCTAACATTAAAGACCCACTTCCTGATGGTAGCTTTCCAATGCGCGCTGTGGATGGCACCAGTAACCGTGGTTTTGAAATGGAACTAACGGGTAGACCCACAGAGGATTGGGATCTGTACCTCAGTTACACCTACAGTGAATCTGAAAAAGCCGATGGTTCGGCCTTTGGCACGCATTTGCCTAAAAACTTAGTACGATTATCTTCGCTCTATCACTTTGATGGCGCTCTAGAAGATCTCACATTAGGTGGCAACTTAAGCTGGCAGAGCAAGATTTATGTAGAAAATGCGGGGCCTAACGGCGAAAGCTCTGAACAAGCCAGTTATTTCCTTACCAATCTTATGGCAAGTTATCAACTCACTGATGATGCGATTGTTCGTTTGAATATTCGAAACTTGTTTGATGAAAAGTACTACTCTAGTATTGATTTCTACAATCAAGGTTTCTTCGGCGAACCGCGAAATGTCGAACTTAGCCTGAGTTATAATTTTTAGTCTAATTGTTAATCGCCAATACCGCGCATCACTTTTATGCGCGGTATACCTAAAGCTAAACTATCCTGCATTAAAACAGCATCCGGTAAACTTCAATGGATTAACCCTTTGGGCTCAGGGGGATAATCCATTACAATGAAGTCCATTTTGAGTTCGTAAAACAGATGTTCCGCCTATGCCTAAGTCTCACACCCACATGCATCAACATTTGCAGATGCCACATGCTAAATTAGATCTGCAAGCTCTAGCGGGCACCCTTGCCTTTGAGCAAGTAACCATTATTGGTAATGCTTCTGGCGATTGGCAGCCTGCGACCACAGGTACGACATTTATTTTTAACGGTACTCAATGGGCTGAAAACAGCAATGTAAATAATCAGATAGTGAATATCGCCAACGGTGGTTTTGCTGAATCAAAATATGCCTTTGTAGTACAAGGTCATCCACAAAGTGGTCTGCTTACCCAAGCCTTGACACAAGTTGCGATTGAATTAACGCCTCAGCTTAGCTGCTGGCCTTCATCTGGGTTAACCACAATAGTATTGATGCAGCAATTGTCTCAGCATGTGCAAGTGCAGCGTATGTCGCTGTTTCCGAGTTTAGCAAGACCCAATGATTTACCGCCTGACGATCACTTACCTTGCATGGTGCATAATTGGTTAGGCGAACGACGGATTGCCCAGGCTTTGATACCATCGCTCGACTGGCCTGAATTTAGCTTAGCGTCCGTATTTTTACCTCACCTATCCGCAATAAACCAAATGCAACCATGCCAAGTCGCACCTAGGATAAACGCATATAATCCCTTTGATTTGCTTGAGCGTTTACAGGAGTCGAATTCATTAATCGCAGATGCACTAAATCCAGCCACGCAGCAGATGCAACTTGAATGGCTAATCACACTGGCGCATACCCCTATCAACATTTGGCAGCAATTTGCTCATCCTAGCCAGCTCATCAATACTGAAGCTTTATTTTTCAACCACATGCCAGAATCAAAACCCAGCAATTGGTATTTAATGGATACTCAGGCATCTCAATATCTTGATGCGATTCGCCATAGTTTGGCCTATTGTTGGCAAATGCTGTCGACTAAGCACGCGAGCTTGATTGGCAACGAGCTTTCAAACGGCTCGTGACCCTCCCCCTGTCCACTGCCATTCGCATTCAAAACACATTCAAAATACCTAAGGCGAATGTCGTTTTACATTTTGCCTTGCCCTCTAGCGACGCTAAACCAACCTCTGTTTAAATGCATGACTCAAAACGTCAACACGCCCTAGTTAAGGGATTTTTACCCAATGCGATCCCCAACGGTTCAAAGTAATTGATCAGCGCCTGAAAAATCACTTGTCTGTGGGCCTCATCGGGATAAGCTCCCTCCTTTGCCATTGTTGAGAAACGGGTTCCCGACACTAAATACGGATTCGAAATATCAGTATAGGATTCAATACAGGCTTCAAATGCTCGCGCCATCATCTCCGTTGGTCGAGAGAAGTACTGCATCCCATGTTTTTTATCTAATGCAATCGCTCGGCGAACATAATCATGGGGCTTATCACCCTGTCCACTCAACAATGTCACTTTGAAGATCTCAGATAATCGAGCATTTAATGGATGCTCTATGATGGGCAGATCGGATAGCCAAAGATCGCTCGCACACTGAAACCGCTTATTAGTGGGTTTGAATGATTTAGCGGCAATATAATGGTCAAACGCATGCCAAAACTCATGGGCTAAAGCACCAGCACCTGCATTTTTAGCCAATGCTAACTCTCGGGTCGCGGGAGCATAATGGGCCTGAACGCCCTTTTGGCCGCCATGACCAAAGGCCAGGCTGACGGTTTCTCGCAGCCCTAAAGTCAAAGGTGGCAATTTTAATATAAAGGCCAGATCGGCGAGCGAATCAAACACTAAATCCGCAGCAATGCGCGATTCATCCCGCGTCACCCAGCGGCCAACACGGACATGGCTAAAACCAAAGGTTTGTTTAATATCAAGAAAAGTGACTTGCTCACCAAATCGATAATCGGGTCCATGGCGGTTATATTGCTGATTGATTAACACGGCTTACCTTGAACCCTATGCAGTGAGAGACACATTAAGCTGGCTATTTTAGGTTAAAAGACAGAGGAACAAAACGCTGCATTAAGTACAATATCAAGTTAAGAATAGGAGCCAAGCAGCGCTTACTCTTGGTTTGGTATCGCGATGCTTAGATTTCGACAACCACAGGGTTCGTTAAGCTTTAGCCGTTAATATCACATCATCCCAAACCACGACACGATTTCGCCCCGTAGTTTTAGCGTGGTACAAGGCTTTATCGGCCTCGGCCACCAGCTTTTCAGCATCTGAACGGCACTGACTTCCTATTTCAATCGGTGAAGGCACAGACTGAAGCGCTAAAATACCGCTGTTTTCTTCGATGGCATGATGAGTAATTACAGGTGTTAACGCACTCACTCCTGCCGAAAATTGATAGTGAAAATCGGCGACTATCGCTGAAATATCTTCATTCGCAAGCGCTAACATCATACGCGTCACAATTTTCTGCGCGACATCGACCGACGTTTCTGGCAGTAATAGCGCAAATTCCTCACCGCCGAAGCGACCAAAGATATCGTATGGGCGCGTGCGAGCACTGATAAATTGGGTAAAATGCTGCAATATCTTGTCACCCACTTGATGCCCATAGCGATCATTAACGAGTTTAAAATAATCGATATCCATCATGACAAGGCACAAAGGTAACTGTAGACGACTCAAGCGTTTGATTTCATGCTCTAACTGCTGGAAAAAATGCCGTCGATTGGCAATACCAGTTAATTCATCGGTGAGTGCGAGTCGATTCAACTCAGTCTGCGCATTCCTTAGGGCAAATTCGACCTGTTTTAACTGGGTAATATCGGTGCAAACAATGACCATATCGCCATTGTGATAAACCTGCTCAGAAAGTTGCAGCCAGCTACCGTCGACCAGATCCACTTCAAAACGTCGAAAAGCTGATTTACGTTGATTCGCATGAATAAGTTCAAGCCATTCCTCTATGGTTTCATGATCAATTTTAGGCCCTTGCTTATGGGTAAAGGCAAAGTGCATCATGTCGTCAAAATGCCGGCCAGCCATGTCTTGATCAACAAAACCAAACATTTTCGCAAAGGTATGGTTATAAAAGATAAAATGATTGTGCTTGTCCAAAACAGCGAGGCCATTCTCGCTTAGCCGTAAGGCTTCAGTTAAAAAGGGGTAAACAGACTCAAGAGATTCTTTTTCCATCGATTATTCCTAGCAATGACGCTTTTAGAGAAGATCTCCGACATGTTTAGATTAGCAGCGTTCTACACTAATCACAGCGTCTTTGTCTTTACCCCCATATTACCGCAACGGGATTGGCTCTACCGCGATGTAAATCCCACACATTCGGCAAATAAGCTTTAAAAACCAGATCCAATGCTTTGATAATTTACGATTTTACGGCCAATTTACTGAGAAATATTTCAGCACTAAAAGGTTTCTGCATGAAATGTACCTCAGGGAATAATGCTAACTCAGGAATATCATCGCTATCATTAGCTGAAAGCAAAAAGAAGCGACAGTGATGCTCAAGCAGGGTATCACTGGCAAGGTTTTGTAATGTTTGTTGCATCTGTTTGATAAGTTGCAAGCCATTCATATCTTGTAAACGGTAATCCACAATAACAATATGTGGCAATGAGTGAATCAACATCTTAAGTGCTTGCGCTGCGTTATCAACACTGAAGGTTTGAAAATGATAGTGCTCTAGCATGGCTTTGCAAATCTCAAGGTTAAACAGATTATCATCTATGATTAACACTTTTTGTTGATCATATTGAATCGTTAATCGTTCTTTCACCTCGGTAAGTTGGCAGGGAAAATGTAACAGCACTGTGGTGCCTTTGCCCTTTTGACTGCGCAACATAAACTTACCGCCAATTTGCTCAAGCAATCGATTACAAGTATAGAGTCCTAATCCCATGCCCGATGTTGTTGTATATGAGTTAGATGCGTGCATAAAGGGATCAACTAAAGCGCGCTGCGCTTCCTTTGACATTCCCTCACCAAAATCGCGGATCAGTACCCTAAGCATAGGACTATGGTCTTTATGGTTACGTTTAAGACGTAAGTCCATATAACAATGCACTTCGCTACCCGTACTGTATTTAAAGGCATTATTGATAATGTTAGTCATGAGTTGGAATAACTTAGTCCCATCGAGCTCGATAAACTTCGGCAAAGACTCATTCACGACAACCTGTAAACGTTTACCCGATGTCGCACTAAAAGCACGATAGTAATCCTCAATATTGCTCAGATATTCGTGTAAATTGACTAAATGCCGATTCAATTTTAACTGCCCAGCTTCAGCCTTACTGTAATTCAACGTATTTTCGGCAACCGAGTAAAGTAAGTTAGCTGACCAGGTCATTTTATCGATAATTTCGTCCAGTTTTTGTGGTTGTGAGCGCGCTTTTTTTAACATGCGACTGTAGTCAAGAATGGCATTGATAGGAGTGCGGATCTCATGATTTATGCTGGAAAGTACTGCTAATCTAGATCGATTATCGAGCTTAATCTGCTCTACAATATGCTGATTTTTAGACTTAAAGTACAAAAGAAAAGACAGAGTAATACCAAGAGAAGCAATCAGTAAGATAATCACGATTAGCTCGACAACCTCTTTTTGTGGCACTTGATATTCTATGCGTAAATTTACCCGGGTTTGGTATCCAGGAATATCCAAAGTTCGGCTATCTGAGTAGCTAAACATTGAAAATATGCCTGTGGAAAACTCATGGTTACAGGATGAACTTTGCAATAACGATTGTTCAAATTGATAGCTAATACATACACCCTGCTCCTGCTCAATCCGCGCTAATATCCGCTGGTGAGAAATGGCATAGACTAAATAAAGCATATTAGGCCCATCGATATTAACAACCGCTAACGTGTAATCGGCAAGGCTAGCCTGAAGTTCGCCTTTACTATTCTTGACTAATTTAAGTGGCTTAAGTTCTGGCGCCATTGTCTGATCAGAGATATAGGCCAGTTCAAGTTCGGGGGTCAGTGTAAAAGCGACAGCAGATTTGATCTTCAGTAAGTCCTTAGCAAAAACCTCAAATTCCTGTGACGTTACCTCACTCGAAGCATAAAAAAACGATTTTAGCGCATCCAACATAATTTCATGTTGTAAGAACATATCCCGTGAAGAAGTAAAAACCGCTTCTGCTTTTTTATTGTAAATGGAGTCAAATTCATAACGTGAGTGGGACAAGGTTAACCACAGCACCAACAGAGTGACCCACAAGCCACTGAACATATTGATACAAGCGCTATATTTAAAGCTCATTAGCGTAATCCATTACGGCCTTTAGCAAGCTGCATAACTGATACTCAAACTGCTCTCGCTCGCAAACATCCATGACAGACAGCATATCTTTAAGCTCCAAGTAGCGCGCAATACCCGTAAATTGATGTTTCAGCCCTTCGATACTGTCAGAGGACTCATATTGTTCTAGCTCAAGTCGCATTCGCTGTAATTCAGCAATCAGTGTCAATCGCAGTCGCGATTGCTGTTCTTGGCTGTATTGCTCAAAGAATACAGATAAGGCCTTGAGTAACTCAGTATTAGCATTCATACATTAGGCACTCCTATTATATTGAGCAATCCAATCAATAAGATAACGACCTTCAATCGGGGGGCTGTACAAATAACCTTGGGCAACATCACACCCCAACTCAGAGAGAATTAACTCTATTGCACTTGTCTCAACGCCTTCTGCAACCACCTTTACGTGCATCTTCTGCGCAAGCGCGATGGTGGATTCTACGATGAGATAATGTTGGTGATTGATATCCATATCGGAGACAAAACTTTTATCAATTTTGATCTCTTTAAAGGGAATGGCATCAAGACGATCATAAGTAGAATAACTTTTACCGAAATCATCGAGGGAAATATCAATATTATTGATGATCAGCCGTGCAATTGAGTTAAGCACTCTATCTTGGTTAATGATTTCCTGTGATTCGGTGAGCTCTAAAATCAAATGGATTTGTTTATACTCACGACCACATTCGATGATGTACTCAATGAGTTCATCACAGGTCAAATCATCTGCGGTAATGTTAATCGACAGGGCAAACGCCATTAATAACGGTTGACGCGACCAACATTGCAATGCTTGGGAAATAACCATCCGCGAAAACAAGCTATTTAGCCCCTGCTGATTCACCAGTGGCAAAAAAACGTCGGGATAAATATAGCCATTGGATTGATCGCAAAGCCGTGAAAGCACTTCAAAACCGATGATCTCCTTTGTTTTAAGGTTAATCTTAGGCTGATAACACAAAATTAATTGTTCATTTTTGAGCAATTGCCGCACATTGATATTCGCCGCCATGTCTTGCACGATAGACTCATGTTGATGGGCAAGGTTTCTATCGTCGGAGGCGTCTAGCAATGGCGTTAAAATGTCATTCACATTGATAGGTTTAGCAAATACGCCAAGCAAGTTGAGCTTCAAACCCGTGATAATGCTATCCACCAGTTCTAAAGTCCGTTTATCCGAGGAGCTTATCACCGCAATCGGAATGGCAGTAAATCGGGGCTCGGAGGCCAACATATTAATCACCGCAATACCGTCACCTTGATCCATTTTTAAATCTAAAATGACTAAATCAAGTTTTGCTTCTACAGCTAAGATCAGTTCAATTCCTTGATTACCATTACTGGCTTCATAGATCTCCACATTGTCCTCTGCTAAGTACTTATGGATATCAGCTTTCATGGTTTCTCTAATAAAGCGTTGATCATCTATGATGAGAATATTCATATATTGGTCTCTAACTGCATAAAGAAAATGGGATCGATCGTCTGGGATTTGGATGTAGGGATGACAGAAAGCTTGAGTAAATTACGATTCGCCATGACTTCTGTGCGACTGGAGAAAAACGAATAGTTTTTGACTGGTTTGAAGCCGCCTTCTATCGTTCTTACTTTAAATATGGGCAACTTAAATTGCGTCAATTTTCGTTTTAGTGACTCATCACAGATATTAAAACTCAAAAACTTAAGTGAGCGACTCGTGGCCAATTCATTGAGATAAACAGACATCATATAATTTTCAATATAAGGCGTTACACCAAAGGAGGAGAACACCATTAAGGTATCTGGCAAAGCTTGACTGTTATGGTTAATGACCTCAAACAAGTCCACCTCATCATTCATAAATTCAAGGGCAATTTTGCCTTGAGTGCGGCAGAATAGACTGTGTCCAATGATTTGATCCCCAAAGCTAAAAGCCACCACCAATGAGAGTCCACGAAAAAAAGGTTGAGATAACTTACGGCTCACAAAGGATAAACGCGGGTTACTTTCATAAATCAAACTAAGTTGCAGCAGGGTCATAAAGTTTTGATGGTGGCTTTCGATAAACTCGACACGATAAGGAGTATTACGGTAGTACGGATGATCACTGCGTTCTATGGTCGATTCAAAAAGGTTAATTAACGCTAAACCTTCGTTGATGAATTTTTTGTCCTCCCGATAAATATCAAACAGTTCAGAGCCAAATATTTCAACGATTTCAGACTGTTTAGCTAAGGATGGAATGTTAACTCCCCGCTCCCAACGGCTAATAGTGATGGAATCTAACATATCGAACAGGCAGCTTTTTTGCCTGAGCAGACTACATAAATCTTCTTGAGATAAATTATTCTCACTGCGGGTGTGTTTTAAGAAATTGGAGAATGTCTGTGCACTTGTTTTGCTTTGATAGGAGATAGGTGTACAAATCATATCGCGTTCCATCTGAATTTTTTATTTTATCTAGCAGCTCCATATACGTCTTATGGTCGATGTCATCTACTGGCTCTGGATGTCTAAATGTAAAAGTAATCCAAATGCGTTGAAGTTTCTCGATGAAATAAAGTCCAGTGATTTTTTCGTCACTCATCACTCAGTTCCTCCATCTCAGCCTTTTATTCACCACGTTTTTTGCAATAGGAAAACGAGTATAAATGCCATTGTTTATCTGAGACCATGGCACAGTCAAAAAAGCGATGGAAAAAAGTGTCTAGTTATTCGTTCGGTTAAATCATTACATCATAGATAAAACCGCAATCAACAGAACCCCCTATAAAACCGCATAAAATATATGATTCACCAGCAAAGGCCATAAAACGCCAAGTTGATTATTTATTCATTAAATATTCAAAATGTTGGATATAACTTCGGGGTTTTTCTCACTGTTCCGCGCTTTACCTGCATGGTTATTCACATTTGGAATAGGCAAACCGCGGCAGTATCAGCTTAAGATATAAGTAAGATAGTTTTTAATGGCTTATGGCTTAAGCAAGCCAACTGCGAAAATAAGTGGGTAATTGGCCAGTCCTGCGTTTAAAAGAACGCCTATAATCACTGGCGTCGCTGAAGGATAAAGAAGTGGTAATACTGTGGGCATCTTGCGCAGGTGTAGCCAAGTAATACAGTGCTCTGATTAAACGGGTCTCATCGGCAAGTATCAGCGAGTTGGGCAAAGTTTAAATCCATCTCGGCCAAACAACGTTTTAAGGTGGCTGGGCTCATTATCAGTTTTTCAGCTATGTCAGGCAAACTTAAGTTATCCTGCATTAGACACAAACGAATACCAGCCACTAAGCCTAACCGCAGTTCACATATAGTAATGATTGACATATCCCTTGGCGCTGAATGACGGCAGCGGCGTTTGGCAACAGAGAATGCTGGTGGAGCAAGACGGCTAAAACTACTTACCCAATGAGAATTAAACATTTAAATGGTTACCTTGGAGCTGTATCGTCAAACACCTTGACGTTAACTCTGGGCATTTAGCAGACTAAGATGAACAAAGGTATAGAATATAAAGCACAGGTGTTAGAGAAGGCGCTGGTATTGGTCGTAAACATGAGCAACCGGCACCATCTGATTGCAAATTGATGAATTAACTGGTTATGCACATGATATGCAAATATAAAACTATAATCCCCGAGATTTTTCTCACCTTAATGCAATAAAGTGAATAGTTAATCATGAAAAAGAGGTTAGCTGTATTCAACAGCTAACCTCTTCTCTTTAAATCAGGCGATAAATCAGATGTTCTATCATACAACTAGAGCCATGACTTAAAAACGACTCTTACAAAAGCTAACTCATACCAGAGCTAATTTTTTACGGGTACGAAAATAGCAAGTTGAGTCTAGTCACTGTAAATCACGAATGTAAAACTAACGCCTGTGAAAAACCATACCCACTCAATTCGGCAGACATGGGATTAGCCGCGTTTAGTGCCCCACGGATCGTTGTCATCCGTCGATGGGCTTGGTCCGGAACGCTCAGCCATTCTTGAATCGTTTCTTGGCTCGTTTCGGAGTTCGCTGCGACGCTGTGAGTTGCTATTCGATGAACCATATCCAGAGCCGGTGCCACGTCCACCCGTAGGTTTTTTGCCAGAGCTTTTACCTGAACCACTACCAAAGCTCTTACCTGAGCCATAACCAGAGTTAGGACGTTTATTACCCGCTTCGTACTCGGCGCTGGCTTGTGCCTGCATTTTAGCGATAGATTCTATGGTGAGTTCCATCGGTTTACGCGGCGCGATACCTGAGGCAAAACCTCGTTCGCGTGGCTTAAGATCAAACTGCTCACCGACGGCTTTAGGCATACGTTTGAATCGATACAGGTAAAAGTTTTCCACTTTCTCCCGCGCCCACTCAGTCTTCTTGAGGAAAATAATACAGGCCTCAATGGTCGGGTTGGTGTTAAAACAACCTAGCTTTAATGCCGCGTATAAAATTTTCCAGCCATAAAAATCGACTAACTCAGTGATCATTGTCTCGAGTTTGAGGCCGTGTAATGGGTTGTTCTGTTGCTCTTCAATCATGGGAATTCCAAGTTCAGCCCTATTGGCTGATTTTACTGTATTAGTTTACGGTTTTGAGTTGTTAAACGAGTGACTCAATTCGCTACTAAAATTCGCGATTAGAGAAATCACTCAAGTTATGAAGTCATGAGCCACTGACGTTGTTACGGCAATAGCATCTGGCGTTAAACCTTGTTACTCGTGATGCTTAGATCTTAAATCTTAAGGACCTAAAGCCTCCAAACAGAGCCATTAAATATTAGCCGTAAAATCTGCTGCTCGACAAAACTGCGGGAATAATAACGGTAAATAAGCTAAACGCCTTCTTTTATTTGCGCTAGCGAGGTTTGGCATCGGCTTTAGGGCAAAGAAAATACGCCGCAGCTGACAGTTTTAATCTACATATCCGCGATATCACGCTAACAGGTATGAACTCAGCATCAAGCTCAAACCTGTCCCAATATTTTGCCTATGATCCGCTAATGCCTTGGGTCAGCCTCAAAATAAACGCAACTGAAACGGCTCGATTTATAGCTGCGCATCACATCCTTGCTCGCATCTTTAGCCCTTAGTCTGTATACTCCGCGACCTTATTATCCCAACTTTAATGTTTTGGCTTAGAGTGGGTGAAGCGCATGTTTCATTTTGAGGCTTGTTTGTCACAATCCCCGTTAGCAAATACCTAGGAAAGCTCCTTTGATCTCTACCGCGAACATCACGATGCAGTTTGGCCCTGAGCCATTGTTTGAAAACATTTCAGCGAAATTTGGCAATGGTCACCGCTATGGTTTGATCGGCGCGAATGGCTGTGGCAAATCGACCTTTATGAAGATCCTCAGCGGAGCGTTAGCGCCAACCTCTGGCAATGTGTCCATCACGCCCGGCTTAAAAGTCGGTACCCTAAGCCAAGATCAGTTCGCGTTTGAACAATACAGTGTGATCGATGCGGTGATCATGGGGGATGTTACCCTGTGGAAAGTCAAACAGGAACGCGATGCAATCTACGCCAATCCGAATATGACGGAAGAAGATGGCATGCGCGTTGGCGATCTTGAAAGTGAATTTGCCGAAATGGATGGCTACAGCGCCGAAAGCCGCGCCGGTGAAATTCTGCTCGAAGCGGGTATTGAAGAATCTTTCCATTACGGCCTAATGCAACAAGTCGCACCGGGTTGGAAACTGCGGGTATTGTTGGCACAAGCACTATTTGCCAACCCAGATATTTTGCTGCTCGACGAACCAACCAACAACTTGGACATACATACCATTAGCTGGTTAGAAGCCGAGTTGAACAAACGCAAATGCACCATGATCATTATTTCCCATGATAGGCATTTCTTGAATGCCGTATGTACCCACATGGCCGATATCGATTACGGCGAACTGCGCATTTACCCTGGTAACTACGAATACTTCCTCGCACAATCGTCTTTGATCCGTGAACAATTATTATCGGGCAACGCCAAGAAGAGTGCTGAAATCGAAGAACTGCAAGACTTCGTTAACCGCTTCGGTGCCAACGCATCTAAGGCAAAACAAGCCAGCTCGCGCGCGAAAAAAATGGACAAGATCAAGCTTGATGAAGTGAAATCATCAAGCCGTATTCACCCTTCTATTCGTTTCGATGCTGGCAAGAAAATGCATCGCCAAGCACTGATCCTCGAAGATTTGGCCCACGGGTTTGATGGTGAGCTGCTATTCGAAGGCGGCGACTTAATCCTCGAAGCCGGTGCAAAATTAGCGATTATCGGCGAAAACGGCGTGGGTAAAACCACTTTCCTACGCTGCTTAGTCAATGATTTAGAACATAATAAAGGCGTGATCAAGTGGTCAGAAAACGCATCAATCGGCTACTGTCCACAAGACAGCAGTGACGAATTTGATAATGACTACACGTTAATGGATTGGATGTCACAGTGGCGCCAACCTAAGCACAACGATCTTATGGTACGCGCCATGTTAGGCCGTCTGCTGTTCACCGAAGATGACGCGAACAAGAAAGCCCGTAACTGTTCAGGCGGAGAGAAAAACCGCTTGTTATTCGGTAAGTTAATGATGCAAGACATCAATGTGCTGATCATGGACGAACCGACTAACCACATGGACATGGAAGCCATCGAAGCACTCAATAATGCGTTGAAAGACTTTGAAGGCACTTTGATATTCGTCAGTCATGACCGTGAGTTTGTATCGTCACTCGCAACACGTATCATTGATATTAAAGATAAAAAAGTGATTAACTTCCAAGGCACTTTCGATGAGTACCTTTCAAGCCAAGCTGAAATGGAAGCGAGAAAAAGCGCGTAATGTTGTGCTTTGATAAACCTTAATCGGCTATGTCAGCTTGATTAAAAGAGTCGTCATTGGAGAACCTACTGACGACTTTTTATCGATATCTAAAGAGCGATATGATTGGTAAAACATGAAGTATTGCTGCTTTGGGCCTTGGATACACAGCTGTCTATTCGTTATCTAGAGTGCTATAATTCATGCACTTAATTGAGGTTGATCCTATGAAAACTAAATCAAAAAACACACAAGTGACTCAAAATCGACTCTATCGCGCTGTGGCCAGTTCAACCGCTATTGAGACGGGTAAAACTACGGCTGAAGTTGAAGCAAAATTGAAGGCCAAAAAAAGCCGTTTCAGTCATTTGACCTTAGCCTAAACTTCATTCGTTTTTAGCGCTGAGCACATCGTTTACCAAACGAGCCATATGTTGATAATCCCCACCCAACCCTGCTTGAATTGACTTAAAATAAAAATCTCTATTTTGTTCCCAAATCCCATAATCAAGTGGGAGATAACCCGCCTTTACTGCCATCACATCGAGTATCAAACGTGACAAACGTCCATTTCCCTCTCTAAATGGGTGAATTAGGATAAATTCCACATGACTTTCAGCCAAGTAACTCACAACTTCGTCTCTAGAAAACGAATTTAAACCATTGAACTTGCTTAAATATTCCTTTTCAAACTGAGTGAGAGACTTAAGTATTTGAGCCGCTGCCGTAAATTCGAAACCACCTTTTCCCATATTGACTGTACGCCGCTCACCAGCCCAGTAATAAACATTACCGAGCCATTTTCGATGCCACTCAAAGAGCATACCAACCGATAGATGCTCGCTTTCAATAACACCAGATTGAAACACGTACTCATAAAGCTTTAGTAACAACTGAGTCTCTACCTCTGCCATATCCTCTTCATCGGTTATCGCGAGTTTGTTACGAAGTATATGGCCGCCGGAACCGGGTTCGAATTCATCCTCGGTAGTGCCAATATGATATTTCGACATGATAATAGACCCGCTAACTGTAATAACTAATAGAAAAGCAAATATCCGAGTCACAGACAACTTAACACAACTACTCGATGAGATTGACCACACAAGTCTTTGAAATAGGTATGTAGAAACTATGGGCTATAAATTAGCTTATTAATTTTTTTAACCAATATCTCGCGATTTTTAGCCAGTTTAAAAATTGTCGGCAAATGTCGAATGACTATCGGCTCAGACTCGAATACTGCATTGCGATCTTTGGCCTGAATATAATCACGGATCTGAAGCATCATCTGTTTATTAAATGCCCAAAGTGAATGACCTTTAAACTCAAGGGAATAAAATGCGTCATTGGGCCATTCAAGTCGATGTTTCTGTTTTGCCATACACTGATAACAACAAATAAGACCAAGATCTGTACCATCTGTAAAAGCACTGTTCGCCCTATGTTCCCAAGTCGAAGTACCTTGGTATTTTTCTGGCAATTTTTCCCGCCAAGAAGCATCCAATAGCGGAGGGAAAAACAGCACACCAGGCCATTTATGGGCAAACCTTTGATTAAACTGCTTGATCTCAAACTGCCTACCCTCAAATAAATGCACATCTTTTTTCTCTAAACGAAAAACATGGGCAAAGGTAAAAGTGGCGCAGCCAGCACAATGGGGGCAAGTAACTTCAACTCCGTTTGGCAGGCTAAAAAACTCATAAAATCCTGTCATAGATACGACATTCCAAATGATTTAGAGACTAATTTGGAGCTCATCAATTTTCCAACCACCTTCATTTATCATGCTAATTCTTTGTTTTTCATTCGCCTCCGATGCATTACCACAGAGATCTTTTTGTGCATATTCAAGGACGGCCGTATCCCCTTCTATCACCTGCGACACTAAGGTGAGTGCTTTGCACTTGGCAGCGGCTTTTGAAAATGAAAGATAAGATGCGATCACTTCATCGCGGGACAGCTTCATCTGCTGCATATACTGTGGGAACTTAGACTCAACATCCGCTTGCTTACGTTGGGTATAGTAAGCCTTGTCCTCTTGATAACTCATCCCCTTCTGTACCTTAGCATTGTACTCGTCATACACTTCGCTCGGCGATTTAGGCGTTGTACAACCTATCAGCACAAGCACAGATATGAGCAGTAAGAAAATCGATTTCATCATCGAACCTCCAAAACTAGACATGTATTATCAATAAATTCCATGGTGCATTCATCTGCTTGTTGTCACTGAACGAGTGCGCCATATATATCCACCAAATACTCCTTATTCTCTTTGAAATCAATTACCTTGGCAGGAAGTAAACCTTTACTATCAACAGGTAACAAAATCAATGAAGATAAAATGTAATGCCACCAAGATAACATGTAAATAGTTCATCGATTACTTTAGCTTGGCAGCGTTGCTCACTCAATTGCAGGAACAAATGCTTTAAGATCACTCGACCTTGGCGAGTGCTAAAAATAAGTGCCATAAAACTGTGAGCATGCTCTAAATTGCTGTATTTGACAGGTCATTGTCTAATGCATTAAAAGGCACAAAGGTCTTTTTATCGAGCCAGAGAGGCGAACGATTTTGTCCTGCAAGCTGATAAGCCCAAGTCGTAATGGCTTCAGAGCGATCACTCTCACAGACGAAATATCGACTGAGTTCAGAGTGTAACGTTTGGCCATGCTGGATAATATTTTGCTCATACCAGTTATCTTTATGGTGCTGAGCGGCAAGATGATCGCGTTTTTGATTATTACAACTGCTATGTGCGAGGACAAAATTATGGCCTAAATCATTAGGATATCGTGCCCAAGGGATAAAATGATCCACTTCGCCTGTTTCTTTTAATGATTTTTGGCAATAGAAGCATTGGCCTTTTTGGATATCAAGCAGTACAGGTCTAGCATGGGTGATCGTCTGTCTGTCGCTACCAAACAGAAACTCACTTAAATTGCCTTTACTGCCTATAATGACCTGATTTGCTGGAAACTCGGCGATTTTTTGTACCCATTGAGTACGAGCCAATGACACCACTAAATCGTGAAATCGCCTGAAGCAAAATGCGATACCCGGATTCAACTCGATGTAATTTTTCGTTTTATCATGGGGATAAAGAAAACATTCTTTATTACGAGACAAGTTTTGTAAGCGCCATAAGGGGCCATCTTTAAACGTACAGCGCGTTTTACGCAATAAAGCTGGATAACTAAGATGCGCTTTTAACTGGGATAGACTGTTAACACCTTGATGGCGTAGTTCAATCAAACTGTTGATCAAGGCTGATTGCTTTCCACTATTTTGGATCAAGACAAAATACCCATCATTGGCACCAAAAGGCAAAGAGTGTTGCCAGTAAAGTTCAATAAACTTCTCTACCAAATCATCAATACTGATCGCGGTTTTCAGCGCAGGATCAGCATTGAGTATTAATGGCCGTTCGATACAGATATCGGCGATCGCATGCAGTAAGGCAAATTTGTAAGTTGCAACGAAATCCCCTTCAACTAATAGACGTTGTAAATAGCTAATAAATTCAACTTGTCTTCTCGCATCAATCGGCATTCAGTCGCTCCTGAATAATAACGCTTGCTTCAGGTGCATTTACGTTTGGCATCAGTTTGGGTGTTAAAACTAACGTCTGCCAATGCACTTGTGAGCGACCGAGTTTATCGGTTTCATCTTGGCTCAAATCTAAAAGTTGTAGCTGACAATCTGCAGCAAGTGTGAGCAGTTCATCGGCACTGACTGGGTGCATAACGCGCGCATCGGGGCTTGGGCCATGGCGCAAACTGATGACTAAAAGTCCAGTCGAATTGAGTAAGCGTGAGAGTGTTGCTAGTGCAAGTGGGCGCTCTGAGGGAGATAAATGCATCCACACAGCGCTGAGTAAAATCAGATCAAACTGTTGCGCTAGGCCAACCACTTTTTGCAACTGAGGTAAACCATCCTCAATCCAACGCACGGGTAGATCCCGAGTTAACACCTGCCCCATTTTCGCTAAAACAACCGCAGGTTCGACTGCAATAATTTGTGTCTCTTTGCCCTCTGTTTTTTCGGCTAAATAATGCACATCCCGCCCAGAACCTGCTCCCACATCCAATATCGACAATGTATTTTTGGTAAGTAGAGGCAAAAGATGATGCAACCAACTCGAATGCACTTCTTCAAAGGTTTTAGACAAATACTGTGCCGCGAGTATTTCGGCGTGGTCATTATAAAACACTGTGCTCACCGACAACGATCCTTTTGCAACAAGTGATTGTTTTTACAGACGCTAACTTATCACAGTCGTATTTAATAAAAAATATATGTCATCATTATCATGCTGTTTTGCATAAAATATTTAGCATTATGTTGTTCGCGATCACTGTGCTGATTTCGGCTATTCGACCCAAAATTCTTATCAATACCTATGCAATCTCAGCATTTCCCCGTCGTTTTTGTCGCAGTGGTTTACACTCTATGAGTGAGTGTAAAGATAAGTGCAATTGATTGAATCTGTTACATGCTTCTCCAGAGCAGTTTCCATTTCAGTGTTGGAGTGAACGGGTTTTAACGTCTTGGCGTAGCGTCTACATAGAGATTAAGACCTAGGGCTCAATTATTTAGGATATCTATTGCCTATGAGTTTTGAAGATTCGTTAGAGCAACTTAAACGACAGTTTTTACATGCACTGCCGGATAAAAAGAAACAAATCATTACCTTGTGGATTTCATTGCGTAAAAATTGGGACGCACACATGCTGTCTGCCGTGTACCGAGAGGTGCATAACTTAAAAGGGTCGAGCGAGACCTTTGGGTTATCAGATACCAAACACATAGTCGATAAACTGGAGTTGCTGCTTAAGGGGCTGCTCAATGCGCCAGCCCCCGAACTTCCTACGATCAAAGGCTTAGATACCCTCTTCCACCAGTTGTTACAAAACAATATGCGCGGCCAACCGTCGGCGCCAGTAGTAGAGGCGCAAATGCAGCAAAGCCCCTATAAACCGTCAAAGGCGCGCCATGAGCACCATATTGCCATCATAGAAGACGATGGGAATGTCGGCGCTATGATCACAAAGCAGCTGCGAGAGTTCGGTTTTAGTGTGCAGCATTTTTTGAATTTCACGAGCTTTCTGGTGGTGCAAAATAAAACGCCCTTCGATCTGATTTTATTAGATTTAATTCTACCAGATTGGACTGAAGAGGCCTTGTTCGAAGCTGCCACTGAGTTTGAGAAGAACAATACCCGAGTATTTGTTTTATCCTCGCGGGGGGATTTTGACATGCGGCTATTGGCCATTCGTGCCAATGTCAGCGAATATTTTGTTAAACCTGCGGAAACCACTTTATTGGTGCGCAAAATCCATCAATCCCTCAAGATGTCAGAGAAACAGCCGCTTAAGGTGTTACTGGTGGATGATCAACAATCTATGGTGGATTACTTTTCAAGCCTGTTACGCAGCCATGGTTTGATGGTAAAAGGGTTGTCCAGTGCCGAGCAAGTCTTGCCTGCCCTTGAGCAATTTGAGCCTGATTTGTTTATTTTCGATTTGTACATGCCCGAAGTGAACGGGCTTGAGCTGGCAAAGATGATCCGCCAATTGGATAAATACACCTCGAGCCCAATTCTCGTGTTGAGCTCAGACGATACGATGCAGAATAAGGTCAGCATCATACAAGCGGGATCTGATGACTTAATTTCAAAGCAAACCGCACCGAGTTTATTCGTCGCGCAGGTGATTTCCCGTGCTCAGCGGGGTCATGACATTCGCAGTTCGGCTAGTCGCGACAGCTTAACTGGGTTGTTAAACCATACCCAAATTCTGGTGGCTGCGAGACGCTGTTTTAACGTAGCGAAACGGATTAACTCTCAAGTTTGTATCGCTATGTTCGATTTAGATCACTTCAAAAAGGTCAACGATACTTATGGTCATTCCGGTGGTGATATATGGTCATTCCGGTGGTGATAAGGTGTTGTTGGCATTTGCCCATCTGTTACAACAATCCTTACGTCAAACTGACTTTACCGGCCGCTACGGTGGCGAAGAATTTATGTTAGTGCTGCCAGATATGCAAAAACCACTGGCGATTGCCAAGTTGAATGCGATCCGTGAAAGCTTTAGCCATATCGTATTTGTTGAAGATGGCGTCGAATTTAAGGTGACGCTCAGCGGCGGTTTAGCCTTTTCGGATCAATGTGAGGAATTTCAAGATTGCCTGTTACTGGCAGATAAAAACCTTTACGAAGCTAAGCGTTTAGGTAGAAATCAGCTCGTGGTTTCTACGACTGACTAACCCTAAACAGAATGAGCCACTGCAGCGCACAAATCAGTTCGGCGTAATGCTCTTCCTGCGAGACTCACGCTCTATTCGTTACTTTTTAATCCCACTCAGCGTGGGCGGTCACAGTGAGCTTAAATGGTTAATGAGCTTGCTCGGCATCTGCGATAACTCCACCACATAATCTACTGCACGGCACTTTATTGCTTCTCGTGGCATGCCAAATACCACACAACTTTGTTCATCTTGGGCAAATGTAGTGACGCCTTTTTGGTGTAGCGCCACCATGCCTTCGGCGCCATCTTTGCCCATGCCGGTTAAAATCATCGCGCTGATATTGGGCGCGGCACATTGGGCCAAGGCCGTAAACATCACATCGACCGAAGGTCTGTGGCCACTGACCTTTTCATCTTGGGTTAATTTAACTTTATAACTACCACCCACTTTGATGATCTCAAGGTGATGATCCCCTGGTGCAACATAGGCATAACTGGGTAAGAGTCGTTCCCCATGTTCGGCTTCTTTGACAGTGATCCGTGACTGTCGGTTTAAACGTTCCGCAAAAGTGCGGGTAAACCCCGCGGGCATATGTTGGGTGATCACTATCGGCGGCATAGCCGCGGGTAAATGTTGTAATACATAAAGAATGGCTTCAGTACCGCCAGTAGATGCGCCTATCGCGACTAAATGCTGAGTCAGGGTTGTATTGGCCAATACTGGCCGCTTACTTGAAACAGGGCGTACTGGCTCAACAAATTTCTGCGGCTTGATGATTTTGGCTTTCGCAGCAGATTTGATCTTATCTAAAATCAAATCCTGATAATCATGGATACCTTGGGGCGAGTCTAATTTCGGTTTAGGGATAAAATCCACCGCGCCTAAGGCCAAGGCGTTAAATGTCGCATCAGCGCCCTGCTCGGTTAACGATGAAATCATCACTACCGCAGTGGGTCTGGCTTTCATCAAGCGGTCCAAAAATGTTAAACCATCTACTTTGGGCATTTCGATGTCTAAGGTAATCACATCGGGGCGAAATTGGTTCACCAGATCCTTGGCCTCATAGGCATCGGCAGCGAGCCCAACCAGAGACAGTTCAGAGTCAGCCTCAATAATTTTACCGAGCAAGCTGCGCATTAGCGCAGAATCGTCAACAACTAACACTTTGATCGTCATAACTTAATCACCAAATAGTTCAACGTCGCCGCCCGAAGGTAAATTACGAACCCGTAAACGGTACTCACTTTCCCTGTCAAGAATTGTGCTGTTATGCATGGATTTAATTTTGCGGACTTTCACTTTGCCCGAATGGGGGAAAAAATACACTTTGCGCGGATACACATCGAGTAAATCGGCAGCAACGATAGGGATATTTTCAAGATTGAGGTATTCAATCACAAACTCAGCATTACGCTCACCAATGTTGTGCACAGTAAAACTGCGTAACATATTGCCGCCCCCAAACACCTTAGCTTCGAGTGAGTTGCGCTGTGCGCCAAGCTTGAGCAAGTCGTTGATTAACAACTCCATGGCATACACGCCGTAACGGGCTGAATCGGCGAGCACCCCAGTACAATTACTATTGTCACTTGGCAATAAAAAGTGATTCATTCCACCAATTTTGAGCTTAGGGTCATACAAGCACACTGAGACGCAGGAGCCTAATACTGTCACTATCATGGTATCTTCACGGGTTGCAAAATACTCGCCGGGTAATATTTTTACCGCATCGCAACCAAAATGATGATCGTGATAGCGATTCGGCTCTGCAATAGCATATTCGATATTAGGTTTTAGCACTCATGAGCCCCTTCACTGGCCGATAGGTTGTTTGACCAACGGCAGTGATGATTTGCGGGAACATATTAAAATTTTCCGAATGTCCCGCAATATAAAGCCCATCCTCACTAAGGGAGTTCATCATGTGTTTTAATATGACTTCCTGTGTTTCTTTATCAAAATAAATCATTACATTACGGCAAAAAATCACATCGATTGGTGTTTTTAGCGGCCAAAAAGAATCGAGTAAATTGATGCGGGTAAACTTGAGCATCTGCTTTAATTCGGGCACAACGCGCACATTACCCAACTGTGAACCCCTTCCACGGTGAAAAAAACGTTTCTTACGGATATCGCTGACAGTATCAATACGATCTAAGGGATAAATGCCCATTTCAGCCTTTTTAAGCACGCCGCTGTCGATATCGGAAGCAATGATCTCGATAGGTGTTTTAAAACTGTTGAAATGTTCAGCGACGACAATCGCAATCGAGTAAGGTTCTTCCCCTGTGCTACTGGCAGCACACCAGATCCTGCGGGTATCTGGGTTATCGATTAAATACTGTTTTAACACCTCAAAGTGATGTGGCTCCCGAAAAAATGCTGTTTGATTAGTGGTTAACGCATTGATAAATTCTTGGTGTTCGTTTTCATGGCTTAACAGATACTCAAAATAAGCCGAAAATCCGGCTAATTTCAATGTTCTGATCCGCCGCACTAAACGGCTATACACCATAGCATCCTTGCTATCGGCGAGTTTGATCCCCGCTAAGCGGTACAGCGTCGTCCTCGCGGTATTAAAGTGCACCGAGGTATAGGCAAACTCTCGTTCCAATGGTTTGTTTTCACTCAATTAAAACTCTTCCCATTCATCTTGATCTTGCTTAATGGGCTTCATCGCATTGGTTTTAGGTTTCTCTGTCACTCTGGCTCTTACCATAGGTTGAAGCTGCTGTTTGATGGGTTTCATCGCCTTCGCTTTGGGCGCCGCTAATCTCGCGTTGCTGCGTCTTGGGGCTTCATCTTCGTCGTCCACGCGAAAACTGGCAACACTGTCTGAGAGTTGCTGCGCTTGGGATTGCATGCTTTCCGCTGCAGCGGCCGCTTCTTCAACCAATGCCGCATTTTGTTGCGTCATTTCATCCATTTGCACTACGGCTTTGCTGATCTCATCGATACCGATGGCCTGCTCATTAGAGGCTGAGGCAATTTCCGCCATGATGTCGTTCACCCGTTTAATGGCGATGACAATTTCCTTCATGGTATCGCCGGACTTACCGACAAGGCTGTTGCCACTCTCGATTTTAGACACGGAATCCGATATCAATGCCTTGATATCTTTAGCGGCATTGGCCGAGCGTTGGGCTAAGCTGCGCACTTCTGATGCGACTACAGCAAAGCCGCGGCCTTGTTCGCCCGCCCGCGCCGCTTCAACCGCAGCATTGAGCGCTAAGATATTGGTTTGGAAAGCAATGCCATCGATAACACCAATAATGTCGGCAATCTTACGCGCCGATTCATTAATCGATGCCATGGTCTGGACGACTTGCTGGATAAGCTCACCGCCATCCACTGCGACTTCAGCCGCTTTAGAGGCTAAGGCATTGGCTTGACTGGCGTTATCCGCATTGAGTTTCACTGTACCTGTGAGTTCCTCCATGCTGGCCGAGGTTTGCTCTAGGCTCGAAGCTTGCTCTTCGGTGCGGCTGGATAAATCTGCGTTACCTTGGGCTATTTCTGCCGAAGCGGTATTGATGGTATCCGCAGCTCGTTGAATATCTTGGATCATGAAGGATAACTTTTCAGCAGTTTGATTTGAGTAATTTTTCAAATCATCAAAGGTGCCTTCATAATCGTTATAAATGCGAGTGGTCAAATCGCCATCCGCTAGCGCCATCAGCACACGCGCCACATCTTGCAATCCACGTTCCGAGGTTTCAATTAACGAGTTTAAATTGTTCGCCAGCATTAAAAAGAAACCTTGCTTGCCATCTGTTTCCGCCCTTTGGGAGAAATCACCTGCCGCTGCGGCTGTGACTATGCGGGAAATTTCCTGCTCAGTTTGGACTTCAATGGTGCGGTCGAGCCATTCAACCACAGTCCCTAAGCGCTCACCTTCTTTAGACACTATGGGGCTAGCGGTTAAACGAAAGTGGCAACTCGCGACCTTAATAAGCGATTCATATTTACGGTCTAATTTATCGAGTAAACTTGCTTGGTGGGCAGGATTGCGGTGGAAGATATCCATCGAGCTGCCGAGGATTTTATCCACGGAAAAATGCGGTAAGGCTTGTCTGATCTCACTTTCAGAATGGCGCAACATAGTTTCGACCGAGCGATTCATATAAATGATCGTACGGTTAGCATCGGCTATCATGACGTTGGTACTGGTATTATTGAGCGCTTCGAGGATGCGCTGGGTTGCTCGCTCGGCTTCGATACTTTCGGTGCGGTCTATCCACTCAACACCTGTGCCTAAATGCTTATTTTCAGCGGTGATAATCGGCGTCAGAATCAACCTAAAGGTACGTTTGCCTATGGTGATTTGCGCGGTATGGGATTGGGTTAGACGTTCTAATAAATTGCGCTGATGTGCAGGATTTTTATGGAAAATGTCGATATTACTGCCGATCAGTTTGGCAACCGAGAACTGAGGTAACTCTTTACGAATATCGTCCTCTGCCTCTTGCAGTAAACGGACGACGGCTTTATTCGCATAAATAATATTGCGCTGACTGTCAGCGATCATAAAGCTGTTGCCACTGTTATCAAGTAGCTGAAAATAGCGCTGACGCTCTTCATCCCTTTGCTCACGCGCCTCATCATTGCCAAAAAAATTGAAAATACTCATTATTGTTACTCCTGATCAGTCAGACTATTTGCATCAATTAGACCCAGCTCATCACTGCTGATCAGAGCCTGAATATTTACTAAAATGATCATCTTATCCTCGACCGTGGCTAAGCCTTTGAGGTAGCGGCTATCGAACGCCACCCCAAATTCTGGGGCGGGTAAGATTTCCTCCGCCGACAGCTTAATCACATCGGAGACGGCATCGACCACTATGCCGACTATACGTTCAAACACGTTGAGCATAATAACGATAGTGAACTCGTTATAAGTGGCGGTTCCAACAGCAAATTTCATCCGCAAATCCACTATGGGCACTATGTCACCGCGCAAATTAATCACGCCTTTTATAAAACTGGGGGCGTTGGCGATTTTAGTGACCGACTCATAACCGCGAATTTCTTTGACGGACATAATGTCAAGGGCGTAGTGCTCTTCGCCTAACATAAAGCTTAAAAACTCCACCTCATCATGGGCGTTGTATTCCACTTTGGCGGTCATAGTTGATCGACTCTCCATGGCTATTTCCTTAATTTTTAATGTGCAGAGCGAGCGATTCGACATCGAGGATCAACGCGACGCTACCATCGCCCATGATGGTGGCGCCGGAAACTCCGGGGATCCTGCGATAATGTTTTTCAAGACTTTTAATCACCACTTGCTGCTGGCCAACTAAGGCATCAACGCACAGGCCAAAGCGCTTGTGGTTGCTTTCGAGCAATACGACTATGCCCTCTTCTGGGCAGCGGGCATTGGGCTCAATTTCCATCAGCTGATAAAGATTGAGCAGAGGTAAGTACTCTTCACGTACTTTTAAGAGTCTTTCTTTGGCGAGAAATTTAAGTTGTTCCGTTTGCGGCTGAATAGATTCTATGATGTGCACTAAGGGCAGAATGTAGATCTGATTTCCCACAGAAACCGTCATACCATCGACAATGGCGAGCGTGAGTGGCAACTGGATTTCAAAGGTTGAGCCTTGGCCCTCAGTGGACTCAATATCAATGCGTCCGCCTAAGGCTTCAATATTACGGCGCACCACATCCATACCGACACCACGGCCAGACACATCCGTGACTTCCTCCGCAGTTGAAAATCCTGCGGCAAAAATCAATTGCCAAATTTGCTTGTCGCTACTGTTATCAGCCACTTGCAAACCGTTTTCCCGCGCCTTTTGAATAATGCGCTCACGGTGTAAACCTGCACCGTTATCGTGCACAGCGATAACGATATTACCGCCCCTTTGACTGGCTTTAAGGGATAACACGCCCACTTCGGATTTACCCGCTGCGAGCCGTTTTTCAGGTTTTTCGATACCGTGATCTAAACTATTGCGCACTAAGTGGGTCAGCGGATCGACGAGCTTTTCAATCATTCCCTTATCAATTTCTGTGTTGCCACCTTCAATCACGAGATTGACGTTTTTACCCAGTTGCTCAGAAAGGTCCCTCACTAAACGGTTGAAACGGTTAAACACAAAAGATACCGGCAGCATACGCACCGACATCACTGCCTCTTGCATTTCACGGGTATTACGTTCCAATTCATTGAGTGCGGTCTTGAGTCGCTCACCTAAATCGCCCGTCATCTCGTTACCAATGAGGGTCAACATGGACTGAGTGATCACCAGCTCGCCCGCGAGATTAACCAAAGTATCTATCTTAGAGGTTTCGACCCTTAAGGTGGCATCCTGAGCCGGCGTTGCTGATTTTTTAGTCGCTGTTTTCACCTCTGTGGTATTGGGCTTTGGGGCAACGGATGAGTTTGATGTTGCGTTTGAACTCAGTATTGCAGGCGAGCTTGCTTTCACAGAAGGACTCGTGGGCACGGTTGAATCAGGTGCGGTGGACTCAGTCGCTTTGGCTTTAAATAAGATGTTTTTGGATTGGCTACTTCCAGTTTCCTTGGCTTGATGTGCTCGAGTGGTCGCTGGCTTATAAACCTTCTGCACTAGCGGTTTTGAACTTAATAACTCGATTTCATTAGCGAAGGATTCTGGCGTTAATGCTTCAAAAAAACCAAAGCCTAACTCATCATCGTCAATTGTCACATCACACAGCTCAGCAATACACTCTTTATTATTTGCCACACTGTCAGCGCTGATGTCTTCCGCTTGATAAGCCTCATCAAAAAATCCAAAGTCTTCACCTTCGATGGCAATATCACGTGCCATTTCATCTTCAAAAAATCCAAAACCCAGATCTTCTGCCGCCACTGCTGCGGTGAGTGTTGCATTTATGATGGGAGTGCTAGCGGCGTCTGTACCATTACGTATCGCAACTGATGAACTAAAAGGCTCACCATTTAACGCTGCGACCAACTGACTTTTACTGTATTCAACCTCCTGCCAATCAATCTGCTCTTCTTCGCGGTACAAGCTCAAGATATGGGATAACGTGTCCACAGTACTCAGCAGTAAATCGATAATAGATGACGTTAATTGGAAGTTACCCTTACGCGTTTTATCCAGCAGGTTTTCCATCACATGGGTGACACTGGTTAATGCGGTAAAACCAAAAATACCACTGCCGCCTTTTATAGAATGTGCAGCACGGAAAATGGTGTTCAGTTCTTCAGGATCGGGAGAAGCAAGGTCCAATGCCAATAGCAATTGTTCCATATTTTCAAGATGTTCATGACTTTCTTCAAAAAAGACCTGATGGAACTCGGCCATATTGATGGACATAGCGCACCCCGTTGCAGTTAACCCAGCACTTTAGCCGTAATAGCCAACAACTTTTGAGGATCAAAGGGTTTTACCATCCATCCCGTCGCACCCGCGGCTTTCCCTTGGGCTTTCATGTCATCGCCCGCTTCCGTGGTGAGCATAATGATCGGCGTACGCATAAATGCCGACATAGCACGTAAGGATTTAATTAAGGTCAGCCCATCCATTCGAGGCATGTTTTGGTCTGTCAGAATGAAGTCAAATCTCTGCCCATTACAGATATCGAGGGCTTCTCGACCATCTTTGGCCAGTACCACTTGATAATTAGCCGATTTAAGGGTCGCTTCGACCATTTGTCGAATCGCTGCGGAATCATCAACAATTAATATTCTTTTACTCATGCGCTATTCCATTATGACTTTAGTTATATTCCCTGGCGGTACTAATTCGTATGTCTTAGATAATGTTTTCACCAGCGATAGACCGCGCCCAGACAACTGAGGAATGTCCGCCATCAAATTTTCATCACCCTCAAAGCCTTTGCCACTGTCAGCCACGCTAATATGTAATTCATCCTGCGATGAACGCCAGATGATGCTCACTTTTACCCAATCATTTTCCGTGAGCCTATCTGCAAAACTGTCCCTAATACTATGGTACAGTTCGAAGCCTTCTGGATCATTTTTTAGTCGAGAATCTAATTTTAGTACACCATGATCAATAGCGTTGCTAAATAACTCTGCGACAACAGTAAAAACCCGTTGACAGAAATTGGTCGCAAATCCCAATATACTGAGAAACTGATTCAATGAACTTAAATAATCAGCGCTGAGTAACATAGGCCCTGCAATACTGACATCCCAGCAGAACTCACCATCCATAATGGCTTTAATACGATTGACATCACGATCTTGATGCCAAGTGTTTAATCGTTCAAAATCTAAGGTACAAATTGTGATGTCATCGGCAATATTTTCAGCAGAACAGTACTCATGCATATTGTTCTCTAAATATTTTATTAAACCACCTGAAAAATGGATAAAAAGATCTTTTAACTTATCAATGCCAAATGGATTGCCGTCATGAGTATATTGCTCTATTAAACCATCACTAAAAAGGCAAGCATGCCCATGGGATGGTAAATCAACCGTAACAATATCCGCTATAAAAGTATGCGGAGGTAAAATACCAAGGGCCATATTTGTCGATTTAAATTTATCGATGGATTGATTACTGACTGAATGAGAATGGTCAGTTTCTTTAATATTGTGGTTTGTTAAACAGTCAATCCCCCCCGTTTGAATATACACGGGGGGCATACCACCATTCCAAATATGTAATTTATTACGATTAAAATCGGCTTCTAAAATAATACAGGCAACAAATCTGTCTTCAGGGTTTTCTCGGTGGAGCTTAGCATTCAGTTCATAAATAAACGTAACTAAAGAAAATCCCTTTGAAACCATGGCCCTAAATGTGCTGGCAACACGCATGATGGGCATGGCTGCACTCAGGCCATGACCCGTTGAATCGGCGAGAATTAAGAAGAAATTGCCATTAGGCGCTATGCCATTGAGGATAATATCACCGCTAAAATTGGCACTGGCTTGGCAATAAGTATGTACAAAATCAAAGTCAGTATTATCAATATTGACTAAGTGCTCAAATAAATGCCGGGCCATGTGTTCTTCTCGGGCCTTTTCATAAAGCATTTTTTCAAGTTCAATTCTTTGATGCTCTACTTTATGCTGAAGTTGCACCCGGGTAAGTAAACATTCAACCTTGTACCAAAATATTTCAACATTTATCGGTTTAACAACAAAATCCAAAACCCCCATTCTAAAACAGGCTAATACGGATTGATTTTCTTTTGTCTCGCTCATGACTATAACAGGTGTTTCTTTTTTATCCTTATTTAACTTGTCCAGTAACGCCAGTGCGGTACCATCCTTTAACCAATAGTTAATCAGAATTAAATCAACCGTATTTTGCGTTATTTCAAATAAACCTTCTTCTAGATCACTACAGACAATGACGTTGTAACCTTTGCTATGAATAAAGTCACTTATCCTTTGACTCGCAATAGCGTCATCATCGATAACTAAAATAAAATGTTCCGGCTGAGTAAGCGATACCATAATGAGTGTTACTCTATGATGTAGATTTTCTGCATATTGGCAATACTAAGGATTTCATTCGCCTGACCATGTGCACCTTTTACAGACGTAGAAATATGTAACTCCTGCGCCTTACGATGCAGCAATACCATCATGCCTAAAGCAGAACTATCGAGGTAAAGCACTCGACTAAAATCTAAAATAATATGGTTAACCTCTGGAAGCGTTAAAATATCTTGATAATCACTGGTGAATTTCTTGTGGTAATAAAAGTCAAAGCGCTCTGGCAATGAAATAACTTTAATATTTGACATTGTGTTATCCCTAATTAAAAGAGTTCAATTTCACCACAGGTAATTTGATCCCTTGAAACGGGATTATGAGTCTCCTGACGTCGGCGACTCATTTGTATTGTGATGTCATCACCCTTAATGCCAAACTCCTGTTGTGACATAGTGGTGACGCGATTGAGCGATTCTTTTAAATGGTTTAGGGACTGATTTGTGTAAATCAGGCTTTGGGAAGTAATATCACTGAACTGCAATCCCCGAATAGTATCCGAGATGGCTTGTTCTAGTTCATGTGCCGATGAATCGATACGTTCAATCACTTGAGAATCCTTCTCTGCTTTAACGATAATCTGCCTTAGTGCAGTATCTATATCCTTTTTTGCATCAATAATATAAGTCATATCTTGAGCGGCGACTTTACTCACGTGTACGGTTAATTGTTCAATCTGAATTTGAATTGATTTAAGCTGTTTTTGTATGCTTTCACTAAAACCTGCGCTACGAGTGGATAAAGCGCGCACTTCATCTGCCACAACGGCAAAGCCTCTACCCGCATCACCCGCCCGCGCCGCTTCAATTGCCGCATTTAAAGCGAGCAAATTAGTCTGGGACGAGATTTGATCTATGTCTTGCAAGGCTTTCATTGCTTGAGGCATAGACTCGTAGATGAGATTCACTTTTTCCAACAACTCCATAGTTGATGCCGACATCTCTATGGTGGATTGAATAAAGCGCTCTAACGTCATTGAGGTATTGTTGGCAAATTGCTTCATTTGATCTGAATGGAATAACTCAGCATCATCAGTACTCTTAACGAGATCTGAAATAAATCCTGTCTGCTCCGTCATTAACCGCCCTAAACCATCGAATGACTCACCGAGCAAATTGACTGCGTCACCTTGCACCGCTAGCACACTGTCAATGTTAGCCTCGCAGCCGTTAAGTGTCGTGATTGACTCTTGATACAGATTGATATGGGCTTGCCAATCCGCGGCAAGTTGGTTGTTGAAGGACTTATCATCATGCTGTTGAACTGACTGCATTTGCTGGTGCTGATAAAATTGCCACAGCAACATAATCAAAACAGAAATAACCGGACCAATAGCCCACAATGTCATCAAACTCAGCGCATATCCAACGCCTGCCGCGAGCACCGCAACGACCCCATCCTTGTATGTCATATGGACTTCACAATAATTGTACAGTGATTAAAAAGTAGTTTCATATTGGGTGATTTTCAAACACGAAAGTGAAATTATTCACATTGTTACGTGTCGCAATGCGGAAAATGCAGTTATCGCGATATAAATCCTCAGCATTGAGCGCTAATTCTCAGTAAATTGCCGTAAATTCATGATTTGCTAATAAACTTGTCTTAATGGAACCAGAAACTTAACTGTGCAGTCCTCATACCCTAGGTTACACTGGAAGCGTCATGGATTGGGATGGAATCGCTTATGAGTCAACGTACATTAAACTCCTTATTTAAACCGACTTCCGTTGCTATTATCGGCGCTTCGAATACCGAAAAACGCGCGGGTAATGTGCTGATGAAAAACCTACTATCGAGTGGTTTTTCGGGGCCTATCATGCCAGTCACCCCTAAGTATCGGGCAGTGATGGGCGTGCTCGCCTATCCCAATATTGAAGCCTTACCCATCAAACCCGATTTAGCGGTTATTTGTACCCGCGCTTGCCGTGTGCCCGCCATCGTTGAAACCCTTGCGCAATTTGGCTGTAAGGTGGCCATTATTATGGCAGCGGGAATGGCACAGGAATTTAACGAAGATGGTGTGAGCCTGCTCGACCTTGCCATGCAAAATGCTAAGCGTTATGGGATGCGCATTCTGGGGCCAAATAGCTTAGGAATGCTATTACCCCCATTGGGATTAAACGCCAGCTTAGCCCACGCCAGCGCCCTACCGGGCAAAATAGCCTTTGTGTCTCAATCGGCCGCCATTTGTACAACGGTACTCGATTGGGCCAATAACAAAGGTATTGGCTTTTCCTCCTTTATCTCCCTCGGTGATGCCACCGACATTAACTTTGACGAACTGCTCGATTACCTTGGCCGCGATAGCCGCACCAGCGCCATCATGCTTTATATCGACTCGGTGAATGAGAAGCGCCATTTCCTCTCGGCCGCTCGAGCCGCTTCACGCAATAAGCCAATTCTAGTGATTAAATCGGGCCGCAGCGCCGAAGGGGCCCGCGCTGCAAAATTACATACGGGCGGCGTTGGCGGTAACGATGCAGTGTATGAAGCGGCGTTTCGCCGTGCAGGTATGTTACGGGTTAACGATCTAATTGAACTGTTTGCCGCGGTTGAAAGTTTAGCGCATTCCAATCCGCTGCAAGGTGAGCGCTTAGGAATTATCAGTAATGGTGGCGGCCCCGCGGTGTTAGCTGTGGATGAACTCATTATGCGCGGCGGTAAACTGGCGGAGTTATCAGAAGACACCATAGCCAAATTAGAAGCGGTGTTACCTAATACTTGGTCAAGGCAAAATCCCATCGATATTATTGGTGATGCGAACGCATCACGATATGCTAAAGCTTTGACTATCTTGATGGATTCCAATGAACTTGATGCTATTTTGGTCTTACACTCCCCTTCAGCACTCGGTGAAAGTGTTGAGATTGCTGATACTTTGGTGAGTGTGATCCACGCGCATCCCAAAAAGAATCGCCTCAATATTTTGACGAACTGGAGCGGTGAAGACTCGGCTTATCAGGCACGAAAACGCTTCACTAAGGGCGGCATATCCACCTACCGTACACCCGAAGGTGCTGTGGGTGCCTTTATGCACATGGTTGAATACCGTCGTAACCAAAAACTGCTGCAAGAAGTGCCGCAATCGATCCCCGACAATATTCCGACAGATAGCCTCACGGCGCGCAAATTACTGCAAGCGGCTCAAGCTAAAGGAAAATCAGTACTGGAAACCCATGAGGCCAGCCCTATTTTGCGGGCTTATGGGCTTAACACCATAGACACTTGGTTTGTGAAAGATGCCGATGAAGCGGTGGCCATTGCGAATGAAGCGGGCTATCCCTTAGCGTTAAAAGTGCAATCCCCTAACATCTTGCATAAGTCCGATGTGCACGGAGTGATGCTCAATTTAACCTCGGCTGAAGATATCCGCCACGCCGCGAATGCGATTACCCAGAGGGTGCATCAAGCCAATCCCGAAGCCATTATTGAAGGCATGATAGTGCAGAAAATGGCGTTGACCGCTGGCGCGCAAGAAATCCGCGTGGCCGTGATAAGCGACCCCGTCTTTGGTCCGGCGATTTGCCTTGGCGAAGGTGGCTCAGAATGGGACCCCACCAATGATGCTGCCGTTGCCCTGCCACCCCTGAATATGGCACTGGCGCGTTATATGGTGATCCAAGCGTTAAAGACCCATAAGTTAAAGGACAGACATTTACCACTGGGTCTAGACATGAATGCCCTGTGCGTGATGTTAACGCAAATATCCCATATTATTATCGATTGCCCTGAAATCGCCTCGTTAGATTTAAACCCAGTACTGGCCGCGGGTGAAAACATCACTCTGCTCGATGTGAATATCCGTTTGCATGATGCCAATGCCGACAGTTCATCGCGGATGGCCATCATGCCCTATCCGAAGGAATTAGAAGAATTCGCCGAGCTAAAAAATGGCCTTAAGGTAATGCTAAGGCCGATTTTGCCCGAAGATGAACCTAAACATTTGGCCTTCGATAATTCGCTATCCGATGAAGACAGATACAAACGTTATTTTGGGGTGCGCTCGAAAATGACCCATGAAGAAATGGCGGTATTAACTCAAATCGATTACGCCCGTGAGATGGCCTTTATCGCCACGGCTAAGGGACCCGATGGCGATGACATCACCTTAGGTGCCGTGCGTGCGTCCATCGACCCTGATAATACCGAGGCCGAGTTTGCCATGGCGGTGCGTGGCGATCATCAAGGTATAGGGTTAGGAAAGTTGTTACTCGAAAAATTGATCAAATATTATCAGGCCAACGACACGCCCGTGCTCACAGGCTTTACCATGTTTGAGAATCGCAATATGGCCAGTCTTGCCAAAAGTCTCGGTTTTAAAGTGACCTTCGATATGGAGGAGCATTTGATCAAAATGCACATGGATTTAAAACCGCCCAGTGATCAATAGCACCTACCCAGACGAACAAAAACGCCGCAAATCATTGCGGCGTTTTGTTATCCTAAGTAAATGATTATTTGACGAAATAGCGACCGAGCTAATACTTAACGCCTTGAAACATCGACACTCGCCCCCACGTTCTCAGCCTCTAACACAGTTACGACCTTCGGACTTAGCTTGGTACAGTGCTTTATCGGCGCGACTAAACAGCGTTTCAGCATCATCCCCCTGTTGCAATGAGGCCATCCCAATCGAGACAGTAATCGCGCCAAGGGAAAGCTTTTTGTCTTTCCCTACCGTTAAGCGCCGCTCAGAAATACGTTCACGCAGATTTTCAGCCACTTGCAATGCGTCGTGAAAATGGGTGTTAGGTAGCACCACCACAAATTCTTCGCCGCCATAACGCGCAACAAAGTCATCCCCACGCACACATTGCTTTAAGGCTAATGCGACATAGGCCAATACTTTATCACCCGTTAAATGACCATAGGTGTCGTTAAAGGCTTTAAAATTATCGATATCAATCAGTAAGAGACTACAGCGGGTCTGGTGATCTTGAGAACGGTAGATTTGATCCTGAATACTCAATTCATAGGCGCGGCGATTATGCAGAGACGTTAATTGGTCTGTCATAGCCGCGAGGCTAAGATTTTCCATTTCAGATTTAAGATTTTGCACTTCTTGACCCATGGTACACAGACTTTGCTCCATCTCACGGTTGTTGATAAGTAGCATCTGCATCTCATCGACCACACCATCAACCAGCTCGTTTAAGGTATTGATATCGGGATTAGTTTGTAATCGCAAACCAAACTCGGCTAATGAGCCAGAAAATGCCGCGGTTCCTTGACTCAACTGGCTGATTTAATTCAACAGGCTATTGATCAAGATTTGTGTTTCAATCTGAACATTTTCAATTACTTCTGGTGACTGTTCTTGGATAAAGGTTTTATAAAGACTGGTATTAACTTCCTTGGTAAAAGAGACAGAATTCGCCAAAAAACCATCAATCGCGCGATTTAAATCGAGATTTGTACCTGCAAAATATTCATACCAAACAGTGTAATTTTCAGGAGTAACAGGAATATCGAGGGCAGACATTTGCGGCACGGCCAAACGCAAAATTTGCGCGGCAGAATCAAGTTCTTTATTTTCTGCAGTAGAAGACATAAATCGCGAACCATAGATTTGTTATGTTTTTGTATACATTAAGTTAACTCAGCTGGTTCAATTTGGATATGGGAGAAATCAATTATTATGACAGGGAGCAAAAGAAAAGAGGATGTTGCCATCCTCTTCCTCATCACGGTACCGAACCAACTAGAACGAGCTAAACCTCGCGACAATTAAGTCCACAATTAACCACGGCAGCGAGCAAAGATATCTAATTCAGGCTGATATACCTCAGTTTTGATATTCATTAGTCCCAATAGACTATCGAATAAATTGTCATGGGAGAAACCACCTTTCGCCGCATGCTCAGCCAAACAATCCATATCCAATTGATTATCTTTGCTAAAATCTTTTGACACCCAAGCAAGCATAGGAATGCTCGTCTGCTCAATCGGTGCGATACTGTAAGGCGCGCCATGTAAATACATGCCTTTTTCGCCTAAAGACTCGCCATGATCGCTCAGATACAACATGGCTGGATCAAATTTATCTTGTTGGTTTTCTAACTTTTTAACCACTTCGCTAATAATATAGTCAGTGTACAAAATACTATTGTCATAGGTATTCATCAGCTCATCTTCACTGCAGTTTTGTATATCACTGCGCTGACAATCCGGAGTGAACTTACGGTGTTCTGCTGGATAACGTAAGAAATAAGTCGGGCCATGACTACCAATGACATGCAATACAATCACAGTATCTTTGCGTTCTGCGTTGGCTAAGGCTTCATCTAATTTGTTCAGTAACACTTGGTCGAAACAATATTGGCCAGTGCACAACTTAGGATCACTGTTCAAATCAATGGTTATGTTTTCAACTTGGTCACACACCCCTTTACAGCCAGAATCATTGTCAAACCACTGCACTTTAATACCGCCATGATCCAACACATCAACGGCGGTGTCTTGAGCATAGGCACGGCGTGAATCGTAATCTTCCCGTCCCATGCGAGAAAACATGCAAGGCAAAGATACCGCCGTTGCCGTGCCACATGAATGGGTATCTTTAAAGACTATTAATCCTTGGCCTTGGGTATGGGCGTTGGTTGGCTTGTCGTAGCCATAATACTGATAACTCATTGAACGCGCGGTTTCCCCCACGACTAGAACTAATAAATTCGGTTTACCATTTGAGTTGGCACTGACATTTTTTGCATCGAGGCCAAGTTGCTGATATTCCATTGGCGTTTGCAAGTACTGCACATTGATGTACTTAGACACAGCACCGATAAAATACGTCGGCACAATATAACGTTTTAGCTCGTCGTTGTTACGGCCAAAGGCCGCGTAATCTTGAAAATAGAAGAAAGCAATAATGCCCAGTCCTGCCAACATCGCCAGCATAAAAAGCACTTTATGCAGTAGTTCTTTTAGGAAAGGTTTGTACTGAATATCCGCTTTATAGATAAGGTACGCGGGTAAAATCCCAGTCAGTAACATATTCATTATCGAAGCAAAATTCACATACATGAACGCTTCGGCATGATTGGTTTGGAAAGTGTTTTCTATCATGCCGTAATCGAAGACGACATTGTATTGATAGGCAGCGAAGAACACACTCGATGATAACAAGGTGAGTAAGATGAAAAACGGTTTAACGAGATACTTTACCGTAAATAAGGAAAATATAAAACTGAGTGCAAAGGTTAAAAACAACGGCACAGTAGCGATGAAGATAGGATCGACATCAGGTTGTTTTTCAATGCCTTTCTTAATGATGCCAAACAATGGGATATTGAAAATACAGACGTAAAATAACGCTGTGATAAAAGTGAATCGATTCACCGATAGAGTCTTAAATCTTGCTAACACTGATAGCTCTCACTCAAATTAGTTGTTTGTCGAGAATAACTTAGTATTCTTAAGGTAGTCTTAGGCCTTTGACAGTGAAATTTTTTCGCAATAGTAGCAAGCTCTTGGCAATGGCTCAAATTATCTGTGGGTATTGTTAACATTAAATAATAAACTTAAAAAAACGGCCGAACCTCAATAAGTTCGACCGTTTTCTGCTCCCCAACCTATTAGGGTCTTGCTCGGTTTTACCAGTGAAGAGTTAACAATTCATGCTAACCCAGCGGTAATTATCTTAATTGCTGTAATAAGTAGGCAAACGCCATTGAATTAAGTTCCGCGGCTTGATTATTATCTGCAGCGCCGGCATGGCCACCTTCAATATTTTCGTAATACAAAACATCAATTCCCATGTCTTTCATCTTAGCAACCATCTTACGGGCGTGACCTGGGTGAACCCTATCATCACGGGTCGATGTGGTGAAAAAGACCTTTGGATAATGCACGTCTTTATGCAGATTATGGTACGGAGAGTAAGTTTTAATGTAAGCCCATTCCTCAGGAATATCCGGATTACCGTATTCACCCATCCAGCTGGCACCGGCGAGTAACTTATTGAATCTAAACATGTCAAGCAGAGGTACTTGACACACGACAGCGTTGTACAGATCCGGTCTGCGGGTAAATGCCGCCCCCATTAATAGGCCACCGTTACTGCCACCTTGGATGCCTAAATGTTTACTTGATGTAATTTTACGGGCAATCAAATCTTCCGCTATTGCCTCGAAATCCTCATAGGCTTTATGTCGATTTTGCTTTAACGCCGCTTGATGCCAAGCTGGGCCATATTCGCCACCGCCACGAATGTTAGATAACACATAGACGCCGCCCTGCTCTAACCAGTTCTTACCAATGGTGGCCGAATAGGATGGACGCAGTGAGACTTCAAACCCACCATAGCCATAAAGTAGCGTAGGATTAGTGCCATCTAACTTAAGATCCTTAGCCATCACCACAAAGTAGGGTACTTTAGTGCCATCTTTAGACGTCGCAAAGTATTGCTCAGTTTTAAACTTATCCGCAGCAAACTGTTGCGGCATACCTTTAATTTTCTTCGGATTTAAGGTTTTTGCATTAACCGTATAGAGGCTTGAAGGCTCAAGAAAACTGGTGTAATTCACGAAAAAATTATCACTGTCTTGCTCAACATCCATTACCGTCAGGGCGCCATTCGCTTCGAATGGGACTTGGGTGCTTTGCCAAGCGCCCTTTTCGTCTTGCTCATACCGCACTAATTTGCTTTTCACGTTATCGAGCCAATTCACGAAAATCGCACTCTTACTAAAACTAAGTTGCGCTATCGATGCGGTCTGAGTCGGGCTCACAAATAAACTGAATTTGGCTTTCTGGGCGATAAGATCCGCCACATCGGCATACACGACCGCGCCTTGCTTAAAGTTACCGTCTTTATTGGTTAAATCGCTCTTTAACTCAATAAATAACTTACCTTTAAAATAACCTTTAATCTCAGCATCTTGAGGTAATGGCAACCCTATGAGTTTGCCATCTTGATAGACATATTGGCTGGCGGTATAAAAAGTATGTGCCTCGGTGACTAAACTCAGCGGCGTTTTATCATCGAATAAAACCCAGCCTGATACTGCGACTGAGGTTTTGTCACCAGTGAAAATCGGCTTCGCTTGCTCGAGTGCTGTACCACGTTGCCAGAGTTTCACTTCCCGTGGATAACCTGAGTCAGTCATGCTTTGACCATCACCAAAATCAGTACCGACAAAGGCGTGGTCTTTATCTATCCAGCTCAGACTTGATTTAGCTTCTTTCAAAAAGAATGGCTTATCTTTGATGGCAACAAAGGATTTAGTATTTAAATTAAATTCTCGCACTTCCACTGCATCGGCACCGCCGCGGGAAAGTGAGACAAAACAGCGCTCATTTTCGGGATACTGACAGCTAATATCCTTAAATACCCAATTGACGGATTCAGTTTTACCTAGGGCATCGATATCAAGCACGGTTTCCCATTTGGGATCGGGTTTAGCATATTCTTCCATGGTAGTACGGCGGTAAATACCGCGCACATGGGTGTCATCCTTCCAAAAGTTGTATAACTTGTCGCCAATGTGGGTCGCGTAGGGAATGCGTTCTTTATCGTTCAGGATGGCGAGACTGTTCGCCACTAAGGTATCAAAACCTTTAAACGCTTTAATTTCGGCGGCAGATGCAGCATTTTGGGTTTTCACCCATTCCATCGGCTTTGCGCCTTCAACATCTTCTAACCAAATGTATGTATCTTCTTCTGCGTGAAGTTGACCGCTCATACCGAGCACTCCTGCAATGCACCAAGGCAGTAATTTATTATTCATTCTATTCCTTTTAAACAAAGTCCATCTTGAGATCTGCCCTTACATTACCTTAATTAATATCCAGTTCAACTATTAATCCAACAAGAATGTAACAAAAGGTAAGGTACTGTAATAGCAGATGATTAATCTAGAATGAATCGCGTTTTTAAAAATGTCGTGCTATAAAAAAGCGTCCACGAGGGACGCTTTTTAGTGGATGAAATAGGGTAAATTAAAACTCGTTATTCATACGAGACAACAAATTGAGCAGTACGATTCGTTCCTCACTGCTCATTTTAGCGGTGAGATCTGTAGTGAGTTGTAGATGTAATGCATCATGTTCGAGGAACAAAGTTTGGCCCTTTTCGGTTAACTCCACCAGAATCGAACGACGATCGGTTTCATGGGGACGACGTACAACCCACTCAGCTTCTACCATTTTGTCGATTTGGACCGTTAGTGTGCCTGTTGTGACACCAATTTTATCCGCCAGTTCTTTCATCCTCATAGCGCCGTGCACGCCGAGTAACTCAATGGTGTGCACCTGCGATAGGCTAAAACCTTTGTCACGCACAATGGCGTGTTCCCAAGACGACAGCTTTTCGTAAAATTCAATAATCACATGATTTAATGCATGATCTGTTGAATGAGCGGCCGTTGAATTCAGGTTTGATGAATGATGATGTTCAACAGTCATTTAGGCTTCCTTAGCCATACACTCGCGCTGATGGCAAGTATGGAGTTCAATAGTGATATGGGCCAATTCAGGAAATTGTGACAGTAACTGGTTAAAATAACTGACATCTTTCGGTGAATGGGACACGATAGACACCATAATAGCATGGTGATCGGCACTCACTCGCCAAAGATGTAAATCGGCCACTTGATGATCCGGTACGGCCTCAAGGGTTTCCACGACCTTACGCTGCAATGACGCTTTAACACCACCGTCAAGTAAGATAGGACTCGTTTGCTGAATGAGTCCCCATGACCAACGGCTAATAATCACAGCACCCACTATACCCATAACCGGATCGAGCCAAGTCAGTCCCATGTATTTACCAAACAACAAGGCCGCAATGGCGAGCACTGACGTTAACGCATCGGCTAATACGTGAAAATAGGCGGCGCGTAGGTTGTGATCATGACCACCGTGTGCCTTCTGATGCTCATGCTCATGCTCATGCTCATGCTCAGCAGCATGGTGCTCCTGTTTATGATGGCAATGGCTATGATCTTGATGACTTTCATCGTGTGCATGTGAGTCATCATGTGAATGTGGACCCGCACCATGTGAATGAGCCGTATGGACGTGATCGTCATGGGAGGAGTGTGCTTCGCAGCTGTGATGAGCATGCTCGTCTTCATGATCATCTTGATGTCCATGATCGTGACTATGACCATGAGTGTGCCCATGGTCGTGGGTATGGTGATCTTTGAGTAAAAATACACTCAGCACATTCACGCTCAAACCTATGACAGCCACAAATATGGCTTCGTTAAAATGGATTTGCTCAGGGTTAATCAGTCGCATTCCCGATTCAATCAACATCACCAGTGCCACAAGTCCTAGCGCTATTGCGCTGGTATAACCGCCAAGCACACTCACTTTGCCAGTACCGAAAGCAAATGCAGGATCGTTAGCGTGTTTACGGGCATACGAATAGGCGAATAACGTGATCATAAAGGCCGCGGCATGGGTTCCCATGTGCCAACCGTCGGCGAGCAGTGCCATAGAACCGTAGATGGTTCCGGCAGCAATTTCAGCCACCATAGTGATCACGGTTAAATACAGTACATAGCGAGTGTTCTTCTCGCCATCGCGGTTCTGACTGGAAAACTCATGGGCGTGCTGCCACTGGGCGAGTGAGTGCCCTTGGCGGCTTCCCGTAGTAGCTTGATGCCCTATCGCTTGCTCGGCTGTCATTGATTTCATTGTATGGCCCCTGTTCCATTTCTATCGCTATTAATGGTGAAAAACTCGTCGCTTGAATTATAGTTTGAAAATCAAAATATATGAATATCGAATTAACTATTTATCAAGATATACTGTTTTCAAACTTTTAAACGTGTATTTGAATCCCCATAATGCATCTGCCCTCCTGCCATCAGTCGAGACACTGATATGTGAATTAAGATAGGCAGCTAGACTAGGCAAAGGATATCAGGCAAGGTTTAATGGATTAGCGCTTGATTTATGAGTAAAAACAGCTCACATAGCAGAGTTAGATTGGCTTTATTACAGCCTTATGCAGTTATAGACAGACACAGCGGTGGCTTTTCAGTGCAAGTTGAAATCCAAGTTTTAAGGTTTTTATCTAGGCTATTTCGTATATTTTTCGCATGATATGAGTCATAAAAGAGTCACAGCAAAGAATTGAAATAGCTGCGAACTTAACAAAATAAGTCATTGAAAAGTGTAATTAACCCTTATTATTCAGATTGATAAAGATTATTTGAATAAAAAATCGATTTTTTATTGAATAATTTAACCCTTTTTTACCTCTGCTGCGTTTATAGGGAGCAGAACACAGACAAATTTATCGACATCAATTCAGTTCGGATAGGAGAAATAAAATGAAATTGAAGACCTTATTTAGCGTTAGCGCTGTTCCCCTTGCATTTGCACTATTGTCATTCAATGCCGCGGCGGTGAGCCCACCACATCCAACAGGGTTAAATGCGCCTATGATCAGTATTCAACGTTTCGATCCAAAAGATTACAGCGCACAGGAAGCAACTAAGATGTTCCCTGCTCCGGCAGCAGGTATGGTGCAGCACATTTTAAGCTTACCTAAATTAGAAAACGAAGATGACTACATGGTCGAAATCCAAATTGGTCAGACTCAAATGGTTGATTGCAATAAGCATGGATTAAGCGGGGAATTGAAGGAACTGACAGTGCAAGGTTGGGGTTATAACTACTATCAAGTGGATGAAATCGCTGAAGGCCCGAGCACTATGATGGCCTGTTTCGAATTGGCGAAGAAAGAAGCTTTTGTACGTATTCCGGGTGAACTAAAAATGCGCTACGACAGTCGCTTGCCTAAGGTGTTTTATCTACCAGAAGGCGCTGAACTGCGTTTCAGAACTTGGAAAGTAGATTCAACCTATCAATATTCCAAGTAAATAGCCGAATTTAACTCTTGCATCATCAATCAAATGCGCTTCGAGTCTTTGCTGATTAATAAAAGCAAAGACTCGAAGCGCATTAACTAGAATCGTTTAATTCTAACGACTTGCATAATTTCTATTTCAAAACCTGCCACAGTTTCTGTCTCTGGGTAATAGATGACATTGATCTTTTGCCCTTGCAGATTACGATACTTTTTGACCCGTCTAAATTTAAACGGCACGTCACAATCTTCAATCATAACAGTATGCTGTATCCACTCCGCCTTTTCCCTTTGCATATGCGAAACCACAGTCACACCTTCAGAGTGAACCAAATGTTCATGGGTGGCTAACATCTTTTTTACGGCCTTATTCATGTTCAACTCTTTTATCATCTAGTTGCGACAACAGTGACTCAACTTTCTGTTTAATTTCAGCATATCTCAATTTTTCACAGCGGCCGAAACCACTCAACTTACGCACTTGAAAACGACTCACCAAAGGAACTGACATACCAGCGAGGCAACGACAATAGGTATCGATTGACAATGCACCAATGCCTTTAGCCGTTAAATGATGTTTCAACTCACGCAAATCAGCCAATATCTGCTGTTCTGTCGGCCAAGTAGGTTCCGTCGAATAACTCAACTTAGCGAAATGACCGCGGCAGACACTGCAATGACCGCAGACCGCCGGTGCCTCATTATCATCAAAATAACGCGATAAATTGTGGCTTAAGCACGTCTCAAGCTCAAAAAAGCGGACTAACTGCGCTATTCGCGCAATTTCTTTCTGCTCTTTATCAATAAAATAATGGTACAGCTCATCGATGAGTTCCGGACGCGCTAATGCGGCAACATCCACCCGATACACATCGGTAATTCGTTTGGTTTCTAATTCAATCAACTGATGTTCAGCTAAATATTCCAGCGCGGCCAATACACGACTGCGTTCATGGCCCGTCGCACTGTACAAGGCATCAAAATCTAACGCGCCCCATATTTTCTTCATCTGCGTATGATTAAAAATTTGCGTCAAAAAGGCCTGCCGCTCTGGATTAAAGCGGCTCAGAATGACATGTTTATCCATTAAAAATTTGTAATTAACATCGGCGTAGTAAGCAAATAACGGCTTAACCACACCTAGAATTTCTAGCTGCACAAGTAACGTTTTTAACGGCAACTGGCGAATATTACTCGCCGTCGACACGCCATTAAGCTGACATTCCCACTGATCAGAATCTTGTTCAAGTCGAATTGCTTCAATGACTTGCGCTATACCTTCTCGCTCAGGCGTATCGCCATACACAAAATTTTCAACGGTATTGAGTCCGTCAAGATTGGCTAAAGTCACACAATGGGATAACGCACCATCACGCCCTGCTCTGCCGATTTCTTGACTGTAGTTTTCAATGGATTTAGGCAAATCATAGTGGATCACAAAACGGATATTACTCTTATCTATTCCCATACCAAAGGCGATGGTAGCAACCACCACTTGCAGCTTATTCTGCATAAAATCATTTTGAATTTGTTGACGTTTTTCATCTTCAAATCCAGCATGATAGGCACTGGCAACTATGCCTTGTTGACTCAAGAGTCGTGCGACTGTTTCGGCGGTTTGCTGTAATGTCACATACACAATACCAGCACCTGAGAATGATGTTATCTGGTTAACCAGTAAGGCATTTTTCTCTTGAGTCGACACGGGCAGAACTGTCAAATCTAAATTGGGTCGATAAAATCCCGTTTGTACTATGTGTTCAGGCGCGATATCGAAACGCTTGGCCATATCCAGTTTCACTTTACGTGTCGCGGTGGCCGTCAGTAACAGTACCAGCGGGATCTCAAGCTCGCGCCGATAATCGGGTAATTTAAGATAATCAGGCCGAAAATTGTGACCCCATTCTGAAATACAATGCGCCTCATCGACGACCAGCATAGACAGCGGAACAGATTGAATAAACTGCCTAAAGCGTTCATTTTTGAAACGTTCCACCGAGACCATTAAAATTTTCAATTTGCCAGAGCGCGCATCTGTCATCACTTGCTGACTCTGCTCAGCGCTTAAGGTTGAATCTATGCTGGCCGCATGAATTCCCTTAGATTGCAAAAATTCCAGCTGATCTTTCATCAAGGCGAGTAAAGGCGAAATCACTAAACTCAAATGGGGTAACTGCAATGCTGTAAATTGATAACAAAGGGATTTACCAGAACCTGTCGGGAAAATCGCTAAACTCGACTTCCCTGCTAAAAGTTGTGTTATCGTTTGCGCTTGACCAGGACGAAATTCAGAAAACCCGAAATCCTGCTGCAATAAACTAACGTATGGATTGGTTTCCGGAATGGGATTGAACATCAACCGTCCTTTACACTTATCCTTACCACCCACAAAATTCGGGCATACCGCAAGAAAAAGATTCAGCATTAAGTGAGTCGACTAGTCTAGCAAATTTTGACGTACTTTACGGAGTTAATTAGCAACAACTGAGTTTTCAAGCCAACTTAACTGCTCATCAGGAGCGTAATTATAGGTGAAGATTTTGTTGCAAAACTATGATTAATATATAATTAATTTACTTTTTTAGTCAGCAATTAAATATGAAAATAAAACCGATTTGTAAAAATTCGATCCGATATCTCCTATGAAAAAACAAGACGTCAGATGAATCTCAGCAAAAAATACATCTCCGATAAATTGAGCATTTAAGGTTTTCTAGCAAGATATAGATTGATCAGCGACGTCAGTTTGTCCTGAAATCTTTCTTCAAAACCATCAATGTCACGCCCTATAGAAACTAAATATTTAGTTGCCTGCTCACGCGAAAGCAGCTTATTTGCAAGACTATATTGCATCTCTTCTAAGGTTTTATCATATCTTGGGATCAATACCCAAGTGCCGACATCGACGTCAAAATGTTGCATCGCTTTCTGGGCTAAAGCACAAAAAGCCTCAATATGATCTACGCCATCAGGTCCGAGACAGCCAGGTTCAATTCGGCATAAAACCGCAATTTTCCTATCGTTTGCAATACTTAAACTCATCTCTAATGCCCCGCCTTATCTAGTCGTAAAAATAAGATCTTAACAGTAATTTTACGTGTCTGCACAGATAAGTCACGGCTAACTTACCTTTATTAGATAATCCATTTTAGGCAATAGAACAACTTTAAAATCATATTCTTCAAAACATAGATCCGCGGTTATTTTGTTCTATTCATCAATAATGTCACCTACAACATCCTCATCAGTATGTTGTAAAACATTAAGCGAAATATTTTCATTATGCTCTGACAATAGGGTATCAATGGCTTGGTCAAAACTGTCTAACTTTTGAGTTTCCATATAACGTTTTAACCTCAAAATAATATCCCTGCTCAGCTCAATATGAGACTTTTTTTGCCGTTTTTTTATTTGAGATAATTCTTTGCGAACCATACGCCAGCCAAAATCAGTAAAATACTGATTGAGCATTTTGTTTACATTAGTAAGCTCGTTGTCGATCCGCTGTGCCTTTTTGCGTAATCGGACCAATTCATTTAGTTGTGTCACCAACTTAGTATAGAAAACCGTTTGTAACTCAGCGTCACAAAACCAATCCGGTTTAGATGCCACAGCTTCAGGATTGATAAGGCGATAAATTAAGGGTAAGGCAAAAATTAATTCTGCTTCCTCAAGCAATAATAATTTTCTTCCTGCTGTAGGTTTGTCTTGTTGATATATCCAAGCTTGCGGTTCCATAAATAAGTTTCTTTAGTTAAGCATGCGTTTAATGCGGATGAAATAAATGGGACCACATGCTAGTACAAATCGATAAGTATTAATATATGGTTCAACCATTTTATTGACTGGGAATCGATCCCTTATGCGTCATTTTGCCTTTGGCAGAAATAGCTCAACTCATAACAGGCTAATAACCCGATAAGCGGTTGTCGTTATTAGCTTAAATTTCACCCAACACGCAAGTCTAGTTTAGCGGCATTCCATTCAAGAAAACCAATAAAATGGTTAAACCATTCTTTAAAATTATGCATCTTTGACTAACTAAGTTCGAAACCACTGCATAGAGAAAGTACGAATTTCATACTATTATTGCCTTTAATTTTATATCCGCTTAATTAATCGCCATTGTTAGAATAGGTTTATCTTGGCTATTTTTTAAACTAAAAAAACCAACTAAATGCTATTTAATGCGCCCTATTCCGATAACAGAAGTTTATTTGAACAAATAAGCACTCTACCAGTGATAATGACGATTATCACTGGTAGATGTAGGCGTGATTTGCGTATAATTACGCCTTCTTAATTCGATATCAGGTGACTTCAACGGCATGTCTAAAATGATCCGGACAAATAATAACGCTCAAAATAACACCAATGTATCGAATGAAAGAGTGACTGGATCAGAACATCACAATAATAACCATGCTGAACAGCCACGTTTTTTTGAAGAGACTTTCCTGCCACAATCTGTTCGAAGTGATTATTTAAGTGCTGCCGAAGAAACTGAATATGAAATTTCAGCCAACACCCGCCGTGTTTATAATACGAGCTTTAGTCTATTTAGCCGTTATTGTGCCGAACACCAACTGCAGGCCCTGCCCGCAGATCCAAGAAGCGTAATTTCATTTATTGGTCATCAGAAAGAATTGATCCAAGAGAGTACTGGAGTACAACTTTCTAAACAGACATTAACGACTCGACTCGCGGCGATTCGCTACCATCATATTCAAGCAGGATTCCACTCGCCTACCGAGCACCCTCTGGTGATCAGAGTGATGCGTGGCTTGAGCAGAAATCAATCTCGCCATGTGAGTGATTATGATCAACAACCGATTATGTATGATGAAGTGGAAATGCTCATTCAAGCTATCGATGAACAAGTGCAGCCATTAACCCGAGCAAGAGACAAAGCCATTATTCAGTTAGGATTACAAGGTGGGTTTCGCCGTTCTGAACTTGCAGATATAAAAGTTCAATATGTCAGTTTTTTACGCAATAAGCTAAAAGTTCGCCTACCTTATTCGAAGAGTAATCAGCAAGGCCAACGGGAATGGAAAGACCTGCCGGATCATGAACCTTTTGCAGCACTCAACGCGGTAAAAAATTGGTTATCACTAGCCAATATAGAGGATGGACATTTATTTAGATCGCTTTCCCGTGATGGGAAATATTTACGCCCTTATCAAATAGTAGAACATCACTCTGAAGCTAATTCAAGTTTACATAAAAATAGTGGTTTTCTCACGGGAGATGATATTTATCGCATCATTAAAAAATATTGCACAAAAGCGGGCCTACCTGCAAAATTTTATGGTGCCCACAGTCTGCGTAGTGGTTGTGTCACTCAACTCCATGAAAATGATAAAGATCATTTATACATTATGGCCAGAACTGGCCATACCGATCCGCGCTCACTTCGCCATTATTTAAAACCAAGAGACTAAAACACAAAAGACTAAACTAGATCATGACTCGATAAGAATCAGTTAGTCTTTTACCTAAAATAAAATAGCAATTTTAACGTTAAATATAAATCTATCATGTTTATGAAAAAAATGATATTCAGTAATTATATTAAAATTATTTCCAATTTTTAATTTGAAAAATAATTAAAGCAATAACTTCACATTATATATTTTTATCTGTGACACAAGATTTGACATCATAGCAGAATAAAAATCCTAATTGAGGTACTTTGACCTCAGCAGCTTAGACCATAGCGACCATAGCAAACTGCTGGTTAACATTTTTATAGCATATCGGGTTTATTGCTCACTGCAGTATTATTGTAATATAAAATCATCTTTATTGTCATATTGATACTTTAGCCTTAGTCACGAAATTTAATCCATCGTACTAGCCGGAGTAATATATGAGTAAGGCCACCTTTGATCCTACACTTTATAATAAAAGTAATAACGAGCCATTTAACCAAGTGTTGGATAAACATTTATCTCGCCGTAACTTCGTAAAAAGTGGTTTAGGCCTCAGTGCTATGACTGCTTTTGCCAGTGTAGGTTTAACTGCTTGCGGATCAGATGACACACCCGTTACAAAACCTGTTGATCCAGTGACACCTTTGCCAACGACAAAAAGTACCGCCAAGCTAAACTTTACGTCAGTTGCGGGTTCTCGTTTAGATGCCGTCGTTGTGCCAGAAGGCTATACAGCGCAGGTACTTGCACCATGGGGCACACCATTAAATGCAAAAGCAGCACCATGGAAAAGTGATGGTAGTAACACTGCCGATGACCAAGCGAACTCAGTCGGTATGCACCACGATGGCATGCATTTCTTTCCATTAAATGATACGGGTAATGACGGTTTACTTTGCATTAACCATGAATATATTGATGAAGTTGCATTACATCCTGCAGGACAAACTTTTGATCCTACTTCAGGTTTGCGCACAATTATCGATGAGGTACGTAAAGAAATCAACGCCCATGGCGTATCGGTTGTACGTATAAAACTGGTTAGTAATCAATGGGAAGTGGTTAGTAATGATAACCATAACCGCCGATTCACCGGTGCGACTGTAATGGATATTAGCGGTCCTCTCGCCTACTCTTCTCTACTCGAAACCCGCTATTCTCCCGACGGGAGTCAGGCTCGCGGTACATTAAATAACTGCGGCAATGGTTACACACCTTGGGGCACTTATTTGACCTGTGAAGAAAACTGGCCAGGCTATTTCGCAAACCGTGGTACGTTAACTGCCGAGCAAAATCGCATTGGGATCAGCAAAACCAGCACACGTTATGGCTGGGATGATCTTGCAGGTCATGATGAGGAACGTCTCGATGAATTCGCACGTTTTGATGTCACCCCAAAAGGTGCAAGTGCTCAAGATGACTATCGTAATGAAGCGAATGGTCACGGTTATATTGTTGAAATTGACCCTTTCAATCCAACATCACGCGCAGTAAAGCGTACCGCGCTTGGTCGTTTCCGCCATGAAGGATGTACCTTTGGCAAGTTAACCGAAGGTAAGCCAGTAGTGTTCTATTCTGGCCACGATTCACAATTCGAATACCTCTATAAATTTGTCTCGGCCGCGGCGTGGGATGCAAAAGATGCTGACAGCAGCAATCGCATACAAACTGGCGATAAGTATATGAATGAAGGTACTTTATATGCAGCTAAGTTTAATGCAAATGGTGGTGGTGTTTGGTTGCCTTTAACCTTAGATAGCCAGACTACGGACGGAAAAACCCTAGGCAATACTTTCGCTAGCTTAGCCGAGATTATTTTGAACACCGCGGGCGCAGCGGATCTTGTTGGTGCAACACCTATGGATCGCCCTGAATGGTGTGCTGTCGATCCTTTCACAGGTTCAATTTATTTGACCCTGACCAACAACTCAAAACGAACTGAAACCAATCCAGCGAACCCAAGATTGAAAAACCACTTTGGCCATATTATTCGTTGGGATGAAAGTGACAAAGATACTGAATTTACATGGGATATCTTCGTATTCGGATCACCAAGTGATGGTAACGCAGAGACAAACTTATCAGGCTTAACGGATCTTAACCAATTTGCCAGCCCAGACGGTTTGGCCTTCGATCAACGCGGTATTTTGTGGGTTCAAACCGACAATGGAGCCAAGGAGGTCGCAGAAGAAACCAACGATCAGATGCTAGCAATAGTGCCTTCAACGCTTGTTGATGGCCAAGAGAAACAGCTAGGCGTAACGGCTGATAACCAAATGGAATTAAAGCGTTTCTTCGTTGGACCAAACGACTGTGAGGTTACGGGTTTTGCTATTAGCCCTGATTACACTTCTGTTTTTGCTAACATTCAGCATCCCGGTAATTGGCCTTATTCGTCCAATGCCGCTGAAAAAACGCCTGCGGGCACGACATTACGCCCTCGCGCCGCTACGGTCGTTATCCGTAAGTTAGATGGTAAAGAAGTCGCGGTATAAACAATTATGCTTGTGCAAGGTATCTTCTTAATATGAAGTTCCTATAAGTTAATTGCTACACATAACAAATCCCCTCACTGTAGGGGATTTGTTATTTAAGAAGATAGTTAACTAGCCTTTTTCATAATAGATTAAATCCAACATCTATTAACTCTTACTACGACTTGCTTGTTCAAAGGCCAGTTCAAAAGCATCGGTAAAATCTGTAATTGGCAGAAGGTCCTCACGGCAACGGCGATTGCGGCCAAGTAAGGAAGATTCAACAAACAAATCAAACCAAGTACTTAAGGCTTTGCCATTAGCCGCTTCGCCAATCGCTCCTAAAGCCAATGATGCCACCTCGGCGGTGCCAAGTTGAAAATCATGACTACCTTTACGCAATGCATAGGTCGCGAGCGTGTCGGGATCGAAGGAAAGCAACGGCAGTGAGTGTAAGTAAGGACTCTTACGGAACATTTTAATCGCTTCACGCCAACTGCCATCGAGCATGATTAGCAGCGGCCGTTTACCTTCGGCCAATGTCGACATCGGCACTTGGTTCAGTACGGTTTGCCCTTGCTCTGCATATTGGGCAGGAAACACTAAATAGGGTTGATATTGCGGCGAATTCAGCAAGGCAAGCAACTCAGCTTCAGGTTCTGTACGTGACCAAATATAGGCGTGGGTATCAGGAATAAGGTCTGCTATGAGTCGTCCACTATTAGTCGGCTTTAACACCTCATCGTTATACATAATCAGCAGGAAACTGGCGTGAGTATCTAACTGACGGCGTAGCGCACAGGTACAGAACTGCTCACCTAAGAGGCATAATGGACAGCGGATCAGTTTTTTACCGCGGGCACCAAAGGGTTTAGTCGAAATAGACTTACGGTACTGATATAAATGGTGTACTGCATGGGGGGCTAAAGCCATAAAAACCAATTCTCTATCAAACTTATTAAGGATCGCGACCACATCAGTTAGCACTTTTTTATCGCGGTGGCGCAGTTTATCCCTTGGCCATCAATGGTGCAATCGCGTAATACATTATCGTGATAAAAGGCCGGTGTCAGTGGTTGTGGTTTCATCTGCAGCCTAACGTCAGCGAGATAATTTAAGAGCACAGAGCAACCATCTCTTAAAACATCTGTAATGTATTAATCTGTGTTGCCACTTAGTATGCAACACTAAACCGACCAAATTAACGTTTAAATTACTTATTGGGAGAGTATTGAAACTAAATATCAGTAATGACTTAACTTAGTGTGGAATTGCCCTAATATCATGCGAAAATCTACTCTACAAATACAGTCTCAATGAAAGGTCAATTATGCACCCAAAAGCCCCGATCGCTTCTATACCGTTATTAAGCGGCGTACTGCTCACTGCTACGCTATTTTCTAATGTCACTACGGCCCAAACGCTTAATACCAAAGACATCCAGTCAATTGTAGATTCCGCAGTTAAACCACTGATGGCCGAGTATGCTATTCCCGGTGCAGTAATTGGCATCACCATAGAAGGTAAACAGTATTTTTACCAATATGGCGTCAGTTCTAAAACCTCTGGGCAAAGTGTGACTGAAGATACCCTGTTCGAGATTGGCTCTATCAGTAAAACCTTTACCGCAACACTGGCTAACTATGCACAGGGCGAAGGTAAATTAACACTCACGGACATGGCCAGTGATTATGTTCCAGCATTAAAAGGCAGCCATTTTGATAAGATTAGTCTCATCAATTTAGCCACCCACACAGCGGGGGATTTGCCGATGCAAGTTCCTGATAAGGTCACTAATAACGCAGAGTTAATGGATTACCTTAAGCATTGGCAACCATCATTTGCCGCGGGGACCCACAGAAATTACGCCAATCCGAGTATTGGGCTGCTTGGCATGATTGCCGCGCAGAGTTTAGGGCAAACGTTTCCACAAGTACTTGAGCAAACACTATTTCCACAATTGGGCATGACAAGCAGCTACATTAACGTTCCGAGCAGTAAAATGGCAGATTATGCCCAAGGCTACGATAAGCAAGACATGCCAGTGCGAGTCAATCCTGGGGTATTAGCCGATGAAGCTTATGGCGTTAAAACCTCAGCCAAGGATTTACTGCAATTTGTTGAGGCCAATATGCATATACATTCGTTACCCAAACCACTGCAAACGGCTATTGATGAAACTCATACTGGATACTTTGATGTGGGCATGATGACCCAAGATATGATTTGGGAGCATTACTCATATCCTATTGATCTTGATAAAATACTTAAGGGTCACACTCAGAAAGTCGTATTTGGCAGTACGCCCGTTAAACCCATAGTGCCGCCCCTCGCGCCGCAGCAAAATGTGTGGATTAATAAAACCGGCTCAACCGGCGGTTTTGCCGCTTATGCAGCATTTATTCCCGCGCAAAAGCTTGGCATAGTATTGTTAAGCAATAAAAATTATCCCGTACCGCCTCGGGTGACTGTGGGGTATCAGATTTTAACGGGCATAGAGAAATTACAAAAATAGCATCTTGCTAGTCGCGACTATTAATGGAGATAAGGAGATAGGCCGATTCGCAATCTCCTTTCTTATTTGTTCCTTTTAGCGTGATTTTTTTAGGGTGGCTTGTATTAAGCACCTTATCCACTTACTTACCTCCAATCTCTTAATAGCCAATATTTTTAAGCAAACTCCCATGTAAGAAAATAGGCAGTGAAGGGTTAATCTGAGTATTAATTCATTTGCAACTCATCGACCTAGTTAACAGACAAATAACCTATCGTAAGTTTAGCTTTACAGCTTAAAATCAGGATAAAAACTTATGCATCGCATTAAAAATTATTTCGTTAAATCAATATGATTGACACTTGAAGTTACGCTTTTAGGGAGTAAGATGCGCGCAAATACCTTAAGTGACCTTTTTCGGAAATATCATGTCAGGCACGCCACATTCTCCTATTCATCACGATGTCGCTCCAGCGGCGAGTCAGTCTAGCCTACTGTTAATGATTGTCTTTATGGTCGCCTGTGGCCAAATGGCGCAGACGATTTTTGTACCTGCCCTTCCACAAATCGCACTCGGGCTCCATGTGGACGCCAGCCAACTACAAGCCGTGATGGCCTGTTACTTACTCTCCTACGGGATGTTTCAATTTGTGTATGGCCCAGTGTCAGATCGCGTTGGCCGCAAAATGCCACTCATCGTGGGTATCGCAATTTTCATTCTAGGCGCTGTATTCGCGGCGAAGGCCACAAGCTTTAACCAACTAATTATGGCAAGCCTTATCCAAGGATTAGGCACAGCCAGCGCAGGCGCATTGTGCCGTAGCATTCCCCGCGATCATTACTTTGGCGACCGACTGGTAAAATTTAATAGCTATGTCTCTATGGCTGTAGTGTTTTTGCCTTTGCTTGCACCATTTATCGGCAGCGCCACTGCGGCCTATTTTGGCTGGCAAGCCGTATACTGGGTATTAGCGGGATTCGGTGTCGCGGTCTGGCTGTTGTTAATATTCCTCTTTAAAGAGTCTTTACCTAAGGCTCAACGGGAACATCAAGCCGTTTTCAAATCCTATAAGCATGTCCTGCGCCATAGAGCGTTTCGCGCTTATTTATTTTCATTGATCGCCACCTTTGCCGGTATTGCGGCGTTTGAAGCCATTGCTGGCGTACTCTATGGCCAATATCTCGGACTGACGCCTTTTATGGTCAGTTGCTATTTTGTTGCGCCAATTCCTGGCTACTTACTGGGGGCTCTCATCGCGGGCCGACAGAATAAGCCACAAAGGGTTGTTTACCAAGGTGTTGCGTTACTCGGTGCTGGCGCATTATTTATGTTGATCCCAGGTCTTTTTAATTTAGTAGTTGGCTGGAGTTTACTTATTGGATCAATTTTATTCTTCAGTGGCGCAGGCATGCTGTTCCCTACCCTAACATCTGCTGCGTTAGAGCCATTTCCACGTCAGGCGGGGATTGCGGGCGCATTACTGGGGGGATTACAAAATTTTGGTGCTGGACTCGCCGCATTAACTATGTCTTTAGTGCCTATGGGCGGCCAGTTGAGCATAGGTTTATTAAGTGCTGTAATGGTGGTTTTAGTGATTCTGTCTCTTTATTACGCCAAAGATCAAAATGATACTCACCAGAATTTAATGCCACAGATTTAATGGATATGATTTGAAGCGACAATTCTTGGTTTAAGCCAAATCTATTACCATCAGTCAATAAAAAGCCCACATTGTTGTGGGCTTTTTAAATCGATAAGACACTGTAATAAATCAAAAATACCGATTAATTTATAGCTTCGATAGCTTTAATCGTTACAGAATGCGACGCAGTAAAAAATCAGCTTTAAGGCGACGAATTCTAGTCATGATCTTCTTCACTGGCGCAGGATAGCTCTGTAAGGTGTCGACTTGGCTGTAGTGATATAACCGCTGTGTGTGTTCCAGAATATGTGCCTGCTCGGCTTCAAACTGGGCTTTCCAGCAGCCAATTTCATCTTGGATCAACAAACCATTCTCAAGATCCAGCGCCCAAGCTCTTGGATTCAGATTAGAACCTGTGATCAAATGCTTATTACCGTCGGCACTGATGCCTTTGAGGTGATAACTGTTGATGCCGTGTTTCCACAGATGGATATTCAACTGACCATTATCAATCGCCCACTGTTGGCGTTTAGCGAACTTACGCAATGATTGCTCATACATATAGGGCAAGGCACCTATGGTCGAGAAATCCTGCTCAGGCGGAATATAAAAATCGTTAGCCGTCTTGTCGCCCACAACGATATCGATGCGTTTGCCATTGCGTAAATGCTTCGCTAAAGCGCGCACTAAAATGTACGGCGGATTAAAATAGGGCGTGCAAATAAACAGCGAGTCTTTTGACTCTTCCACCAAGGCGACAACCACTTTATTGAGCAAGTTTTTCTTACGTCCTAGCCCAAGTAACGGCGTGATGCGATTGCCATCACGGGTCTCCTTAAACTGATACTCAGCGTCAGACAGTCTCAGCTTAAAGCTACGCATGTCCGTCTTTGGTGGTAGCACTTCTTGCTCAGCATCTTGCGTTAATGAACACACAGCTGGATCAGAAATGATATTTTTCTGGATCATCGCGCGCATACTGCGCGCTAATTCGGCTGACTCAATCAAGTGATAACGATCGAAGCGGTACTTATCGTGTTGTTGCAAATAGATATTATTGAGACTGGCACCGCTATAAATCACGGCATCATCGATAATAAATCCCTTAAGATGCAACACACCCATAAATTCACGGGATTTGACGGGTACACCTAAGATATCGATGGGATGTTCGGCTTCAGCCATAACTCTACGGTACATCAAATAGTTGCCGCTATCACCTTTATGGCCAATCAAGCCACGTCTCGCACGGTGAAAATCGACTAACACTTTGATATCAAGCGTTGAATTTGCTGCTTTGGCATCCATGAGGGCTTGTAATATCTCACGACCCGCTTCGTCATCTTCTAAATACAGCGCCGCAATATAAATACTGTGCTTGGCGCTCGCAATACGAGCGAGTAATTCTGCCTTGAAACGGCATGGCGTGAGCAACCACGTTAAAGCCTCGGGTTGAACGGCTATTCCACCAAGCTTATCTAGCAAGGCATCCTCCTTTAAACATGCTGACCACCCCGATAGGAAGCACTAGGGTTCAGTGATAAAAACATCACAGCAATATGTGTTAACTCTGGATAGGCCTCTGTCACTGCCAACCTGATCGTTTGTTCTACTTTAAGATGTATATCAGGGTCCTTAGGGAACCAGAGTAACTCAACTTGGACAAAGCGTTGATCAATTTTTCCATTTCGAAAACTGATGCTTGGGATCCAATCTAATGTGAAACTCTCTGCATTACCTTTACATATATCCGCCAATGACTGCAGTAATGTTTGGCTGAACGCTGCAACGACCGCTTGTGGTAAGCCGCGCATACTAATATGTGGCATGGTTTAGTTGTTACCTAAGAACCTAAAATCGTAAGGGGTAGAAATTACCGACTTCACCTCGTCTCGGCAAGACTTTTCTCCCAAAAGTCTTGTTAAACCTAACGGTTTTGCTGGTAATTTGACCTCACGCGATTTTATTCCACTTTAGTGCACCGATTTGCCTAAAAATCTTCTTCATTTATCCTTGCTTGAAATCGCATTTTACAGTGAGTATTCTCGGCATTATTTGCCCGTCCACACAATATTTCTCCCTAAATAGGGTGATTCTTAACGCTACAAATCAGTCCAAATTTCACTGAACTGCGCCCAAAATGTCTGCCAAATCACAGAATAATCTTCAAACCCATTTCATTCACCCCGAATCTACTGATTTAGCGTAAACTAAACCGCCTATTTGCGATTAGACCATACGATACAAGATTAAGACTATGAACAAAAAAATTCTGCTGACGTTAGCACTGACATTGCTGTTTGCTTGGGGTATTTTCCATTTTAAAACCCAGTTAGGGTTACTCATCCTGCCTTTGTTTATTGGGCTGGTATTGTTTGTTACCCTACGTTTATATCGCTTGATGGAAAAGGATGACGGCAGCAGTGAGGATTAACCGCACACAATACCAACCTAATCTTAATGATATTTTGATAAAAATGGCCAATAGCTAACATGGAAACGTTACTGAAAACCACTCTATATGCCTGCCTGCTCCTAGCCGCAAGTCATAATATGGCCTATGCAGAGCAACATGATTCTAGGCCGATAAGTGCCCAAACCACTTCGCTTAGCCAAGCAATCAGCAAGATCAGCCCTCGACATTCACAAATCGCCTTACTGGCAATGGATATGTCGAACAATCAAGTGATCTATAGCCAACAAGCTGAGACCTTGTTTATTCCAGCCAGTACCCAAAAGCTGCTCACGGCAGTCAGTGCTATGGCTCAGCTTGGACCTGATTTTCGTTATGTCACACAATTATGGACAGATGCACCGATACGCAAAGGCCATATCGCAGGCAGTGCTTATCTGCGTTTTAGTGGCGATCCCACGCTGACTCAAGCCGATCTCAAGGCCATTTTTGCCAATCTCGTAAAACAAGGCATTAATCGTATTGACGGACATCTGTATTTGCTCGGCGATAAACAGGAACAATTGCAAGCTCCTGGTTGGGTATGGGATGACTTAGGTATTTGTTTTGCCGCGCCTGTATCTAGCTATATTATCAATCAAAACTGTGTCTATGGTCAGTTTAGCCCCAGCTCTACCAGCAAACCTTCACAGGTAAGTCTGCGTGCAGGAAGTTATGGGGTCAAAATCAGCAGCGATGCGGTGTTTGATCAAAAGGCGAGCCGCGAATTTTGCCAACTTGATATGGTCAGATTAGGTCAAAATAACTACCATTTACGCGGCTGTTACCCTGGCGGTGAGGCGATACCACTGGCGATTGCGGTCAGCGATCCGTTCAAATTTGCCCAAGATAACCTCACCTCCCTACTTAAAGGCGAGATGTCTCTTGCGGGTAAAGTACAACTCGGCACTAGCTTACCCCAAAAGGCAAAACTAATTGCCAGCCATAGCTCGGCGCCCTTACCTGAGCTGCTCGAGACTATGCTGCTCAAGTCAGATAATTTGATTGCCGATAGCCTTTTTAAGCAACTTGGTAAAAGTTATTTTAAGACCCAAGGCAGCTTTACCAATGGTGCCGCTGCCATGCAGCAAATTTTAACGAATTTAGGCATAGATTTGAGTAACGCCAATATTGTGGATGGTTCAGGATTGTCACGCTATAACTTACTCAATGCCAAGCAGTTAGCCGCGGTGTTGGCGCTAATCCACCAAGATAGCCGCTTTAGTCCGTTAATCACGAGTCTGCCACAGGCAGGGATCAGCGGCACCTTAAGATATCGTATGGGCTACAACAAGCCGCCGCTTAAACAGCAAATTTTTGCTAAAACAGGCTCGATGCAAGGCGTTTCTAACTTAGCGGGCTTTATCCGTTTGCCCCAGCATAACGATACCTTGTTTGTAATCCTTGAGAATGGCATGAGTCCTGAATTGAAAAATCAACATAAACCCTCATTCAATGCCGAGTTTCTTAAACAATTGATTTCAGTGCTGCAACCGTCATCAACCACTGCGACTGTGAATACTGCGGCTCACTAGAGTCATTAATTAACTGCTACAGAGTAAAAAACTTGCACAAAAAAGCACTGAGTCATCAGTGCTTTTTCAGTTTTTATCTAAACGAATATACCGAAGCCTTGTTAAAACAACTCCGCAGGCATCGCCATAGTCGTCGCATCACCAGCTCTGACTTGAGCGATATGGTAATCCGCTTTTGGCAATAACTTATCAAAATAGAACTTAGCCAAATAGACTTTCTGCTCGGCAAAAGCTTTATCTTCATGATCCGCGACCTTATCAACCATAGCCAACCAGTAGAAACCATACAGGGTGTAACCAAAGGCATCTAAAAAGTCGACCGCACACGCATTAATAAGTGCAGGCTGAGCCACTTTGCGATCATTAACTGACTCGGCAACGATGACCAAGGCATCTAAACGTGCACATACTGCCGCCACTTTCACCGCATCAACGTGAGTAAATGCGCGCATTTGTGCCTTCAAGTCAGCCACAAATTCATTTAATGCGGCTAAGTTATCGCCAGTGACTTTACGACCGAGGAAATCGATGGCTTGAATGCCATTGGTGCCTTCATAAATCTGAGCGATACGGGTATCACGAACTAATTGCTCAATACCTGTTTCACGAATATAACCATGTCCACCAAAGACTTGTTGCGCCATGATAGTCGCATCTAGACCCCGATCGGTTAAAAATGCTTTCGCAACTGGCGTTAATAAACCCACATAACGCGCCGCTTTGGCCTTAACCTCATCTTGGGCATATTTTGCTAAATCCAGCTGTTGTCCTGTAAATACAGACAAAGCACGTCCCGCTTCTGTCATCGCACGAATGGTCAACAACATACGGCGCACATCGCCATGGACAATAATGGGATCAGAATCACTGCCCGTCGGTGAGCCGCCAGCGGCGATGCCTTGATTACGCTCTTTAGCATAATCGGCCGCCATCTGGTACGCCGCCTGCGCACTGCCAAGCCCTTGAATACCAATCGCTAAACGCTCATAGTTCATCATAGTGAACATGCATACGAGGCCACGATTAGGCTCACCAATCAAGAAACCTTGGGCATTATCAAAGTTCATCACACAGGTCGCAGAACCTTTAAGGCCCATCTTATGCTCGATAGACCCCACTGATACACCATTGGCATTGGCTAAGCTGCCATCGGCATTCACCGATATCTTAGGTACCAGAAAGAGTGAAATCCCTTTACTATCCGGCAGCTTAGCAAGCACTAAGTGGATGACGTTTTCAGTTAAATCATGATCGCCACCTGTAATAAAAATCTTGCTGCCCGTGATGGCATAACTACCATCATCCTGCGGCAAAGCTCGAGTGCGAATATTACGCAGATCAGAACCCGCTTGCGGCTCCGTCATATCCATAGCACCCGCCCATTCGCCGGAATATAACTTAGGCAAATAAGCTTGTTTCAATTCTTCGCTGCCGTGGGCATTGATACATAAAGCCGCCCCCGCGGTTAACGAGCCATAAAGTGTAAACGCATTACAAGCACTGTAAGCCATTTCGTCGACTAAGATCCCCAGCATCTTCGGCATCCCCATGCCACCAAATTCAGGATCGCCACACAAACCAATCCAACCGCCCTGGGAATACTGCTCATAAACGGCTTTGTAGCCATCAGGGGTAATCACTTGATTGTCTTGATGCAACACGCCCTGCTCATCGCCCGTCCGGTTCAGCGGATGGATCAACTCACTGCTGATCTTGGCTGCTTCTTCCAAAATGGCATTAGCAGTGTCGATATCGACCATTTCTGCAATCTCAGGCAATTGTGCCCAAGTGTTTGGAGCATCAAATACCTGTTCCAGTAGGAAACGCATATCCGTCAACGGGGCTTGGTAAGGATTCATTGGTAGACTCTTAAACGTAGGATTAAAACAGTTGTTTTAATTTATACCAGTTCACTGTAGAAAACAATCTCATTACAAATACAGCTGTGAATAATATGGAGGTACGTGAGCAAAGTATAAATTCAACCCATAAAAAAAACCTTAAGCCTGAACTTAAGGGTCTCTATTTTATAAGCTTTACCACAGGATTGTAGCAGCGTTAGCTCACAAGCTTGTGGCAATTACCACATTAAATCATCAGGAATTGCGTAATCTGCATAGGGATCATCTTCAACGACCACAGCTTTAGATTCATCCTGTTGCCACAGATAACCACACCACTGCGGCACCAGCAGTTTAACTCGCTCGGCTAACTTATGTGGTACTAAGTAACTCTTATCTTCGTAACGCACTATGCCTAACTGCCCTTTAAGCAATTCTGCCTGCAGTTTTTCATCTATGTATAAAGAATAAATTTTATTATCAAGAGTATAGTTAAATTTCACTTCAGCATAAGCTGGGATCTTAATCGCAGACTTAGTGAACTCTGTGATTAAACCGCGCACCTGTCCACGCTCAGATGCCTCAGCAAAACGTTGCTCATTTAGCACTTTATCTTTTTGCGCCTGCAACCGTTTTTGCTCGGCCACTTCTTGCTTAAAAGCACTTGAGCCATCATCAACTCGTGATTTTTTGTCACGGCGTTTTTGAGTCTTAACGTCGCGAACCTTTTGTTTACTGGCAAGCCCTGCTTTGAGTAGCTGCTCTTGTAATGCATTAGCCATGGATCATTACCTACTTAATTTCTATAAAATCAAAGTTCTCGATTTTGAATATCAATAATCTAAAACCAAACTACATTTTTGCGGCCAGTTCGCCAAGCTCTGTCATCGCTATACTGGCGCCGCCAAGTGACCAACCGCCATCGACCGGCAGCACAACTCCCGTAATATAGGAAGCTAATTCAGAGCCTAAGAATAGCGCGGCATTGGCGATATCCTGACCTGCGCCATTGCGTTTTAGCGGAACGGATTGGGCAACCTTTTGCTGTAATGCGGCGCTGGGTGCAAGGCGATTAAAACCTTCAGTATTGGCGATGGGGCCAGGCATAATCGAATTAATTCTCAGCCCTTCACAGCCCCACTCTAACGCTAAAGTTCGCGTCAGCATATCCACACCCGCTTTAGCCGCACAAACATGCACTTGCATTGGCATAGCGATCGAAGCCTGCGGCGCCGAAATCTGGATAATATTGCCATTGGGGCGACGCAGCAAAGGATAAGCCTGCTTTAGCACTTGAAAACTGCCGAGCAAATCAATGTCCATCACCGACTTAAAACCATTGGCCGAAAGCTTTGCGGCGCTGGCGGGGAAATTCCCCGCCGCGCCGCTGACCAACACATCGATAAAACCAAACTCAGAAGCGATTTTATCAAAACCGACTTCAAGGGCGCTAAGATCGCGCACATCAAAACTCACACCCAAATGAATACCGTCAGGATTGGCCTGTTGCAACTGCAATACCGCGGCATCAATTTTATCTTGACTGCGGCTCGCAACGGCCACATTTGCGCCAGCCTGTGCGAACGCAATGGCAATCGCGAGATTTATCCCACTGGTTCCTCCGACAACGACAACATTTTTACCTTGATAGTTAAACATCGTAGCATTAAACATGGGCGTTCTCCGTGAACAGTGAGATATGCACTCAGGGTGTGATTAAGTATTTTACTTTGTAATTCAACATACTATTTCAATTTTTATCAATCATATCAAGGATACCAACAAGCGATTCCAAGCCTTTTTTATTTAAACGACGGTCAAACGACTTTCAAACCGCGCTTTAGACGGCTAGTGTGGCGTCTATGCCAATGATTGGTGAATCGCTTGCAATGCTGCTAACGGATCGGCAGCTTTGGTGATCGGGCGGCCAATCACTAAGTAATCAGAACCCGCTGCTATCGCTTGAGGTGGCGTCATCACGCGGTGTTGATCGCCAGCATCACTGCCAACTGGGCGGATCCCCGGCGTCACGAGCTTGAAATCCTGACCTAACAGCGATTTTAACGCTGTCGCTTCTTGGGCGGAACACACCACGCCATCGAGTCCTGCTTGCTGCGTGAGCTTCGCCAAACGTTGCACATGCTCAAACGCAGGCACATTGATGCCGAGTAATTTAAGATCGTCATCACTCATCGAGGTTAATACCGTGACCGCGATCAGCATAGGCGCTTTATCGCCGTAGGGCAGTAAAGCTTTTTTAGCCGCTTCCATCATGGCTAAGCCACCGCTGGCATGTACGTTCGTCATCCATACGCCCAGCTCTGCGGCTGCGGCCACGGCTTTGGCGACAGTATTGGGAATATCGTGAAATTTCAAATCAAGGAATAAATCAAAACCACGATCATGGATATCTTTCACCAGTTGCGGGCCAAACAAGGTAAACATTTCTTTGCCGACTTTAAGGCGGCACATGTTGGGATCGAGTTTTTCTATCAGTTGTAAAGCATGGTTTTTATTATCGTAATCAAGCGCTACGAGGATAGGTTTAGTCGTCATCATCTCTCCAACGGGGTTACACAAACTGTGTATTCTTCTAATAGATTATTCGCCGTCTAGGCCTCGGATCCGTTTAATGCTGCCCCAGTTTTTACAGGAAGGACAATGCCAGTAAAGGGCATGGGAAGGAAAACCACACTCCTTACAACGGTAACTCGGACGGAATTTAATTTGTTGTTCAACAAGCTGCTCTAGCATAGTTAAACTTTGCTTAGCTTGCCCTTCTTCGGCTTGGCGCAAATGCATCTGCATCAAGTGTTGAAAACCTTTCATGGTCGGATGGCGATATAACGCATCGAGTACCATGGTCTCTGCCGCTTTAATCTCATCAAGACTTATCATGTGCTGCGCTAAGGCGACCACCACAGAAGCACCGGCGCCATCGGCCATGGCGCCCGCGAGTAATTCTTGAAAACCTTCTTTATCTTGCGTGTCGCGATAAACTTGTTTGGCCGTTGGAATCGCATCGGCAAAAAGCTCGATATCGGCTTTTTTCAGTTGCAGCAGCATTTGCTTACACTGGGCATAATCTTGAATATCGAGGAATTTTTTCGCTAGGGTCAATAATGCACGACCGCATTGGGGATCTTGCTTCAGCGCTTGTTGCAGCAGTTTAATTTTCTGCGCGTCATCACTGGCTTCATCGGCTAACTGGCAATAGAAATGCGCCGTTAACGGCTTTAAAACTTGCTGACGTTTACGACTCAAACGCTTAGTGATATCAATGGCTTTTTGCCACTCTTTAATCACTTGATAGATAGCAATCAGCTGAGTTTCAGACTCTTCACTGTGATCGTCTTGGCTGACCAAGTTGATAAAGATTTCTTCAGCTCTGTCATAAAAACCTGCTGCTAGATAATCTTTACCCAGCTCCATCATAGCGATGTCACGCTGCTCATTAGTTAATGTAGGCCGCGCGATTAAATTTTGATGGATACGAATAGAGCGGTCGACCTCACCTCGCTTACGGAACAGCGAACCGAGTGACAGATGGGTATCGATGGTTTCATCGTCAACATCTAGCATACTGATAAACAAATCGACGGCTTTATCCGATTCGTTCGACAGTAAGAAATTGAGACCAGTAAAATAATCCCGGCTCAATTGTTTACGTTGATTACTTTGATTCTGCCTTATGCTCCGTCGCCCCATATACCAGCCATAGGCGGCAGCAATGGGAAGCAACAGAAAGAGGATCTCAAGCATATTAGGCGTCTACATCCTGAGGGATTTTAGTGATCACTTGATTTAGTTTCTTTTTAGTTGCCGCTAAACTTAATTTCAAGCGGACAATATAGTAGCTAGCAAATAACCAACTCAAAATAAAACCAGCAAAAAAGACAATCGCTAAGACAACAGGTAAACGATATTCACCCTGTGCGACAAAATAGCTGATGGTCACCACTTGTTCGTTGCGCGCGCCAAAAATCAACGCCAGAATAAATAACAGTGCCACAAGCACAGTTGCTACAAATGATTTCACGCTGCACTCCCTAAACGCGTTTCAATTTAATGATTATCCAAGAAATTTACTAAGCTGACCAGCATTGCCTTGCAATAGATACAAAAAAGCCTCCTAACGGAGGCTTTTTACTATGCGGTCAATCACACATTAACGGCGTCAACACGCTCGCGCAGTTCTTTGCCTGGCTTAAAGTGCGGGACGTATTTACCTTCCAAATCGACTGATGAACCAGTCTTTGGATTACGGCCAGTCCGCGGTGCACGATAGTGAAGCGAGAAACTACCAAAGCCACGGATCTCAATACGATCACCGCTTTCTAATGTTGTTGCCATTTGCTCCAACATTTCTTTGATTGCGCCTTCAACCTCTTTCGCCGACAGCTGCGACTGCCTGGTGGCGAGTTTTTCGATAAGTTCAGATTTCGTCATCCTAGCTATCCCCTATTATCAAGCCAAACACAGTCGCCTAATGGGGAGAGATGTCTCCCCAAACAACAGGCGATTATTTACGAGCTGCTTTAAACGCTTCAGCCATTGCATTGCTAATAACAGCGTCATCTTGTTTGTTCAGAGTCGCCATTACTTCTTTCTCTTCAGCTTCGTCTTTCGCTTTGATTGACAGGCTGATAGAGCGGTTCTTACGGTCAACACCCATGAACTTAGCTTCGATTGCATCACCTACATTATAGACAGTAGATGCATCTTCGATACGCTCACGTGAAATGTCAGCTACACGGATGTAACCTTCAACAGTGTCAGCCAGTTCAACAGTCACACCTTTAGCATCAACAGCAGAAACAGTACCGTTTACGATAGTACCTTTCTTCTTGTCAGCCAAGTATGCGTTGAATGGATCATCTTCAGTTTGCTTAACACCTAAGCTGATGCGCTCACGCTCTGGATCTACAGACAGAACCACTGCATGGATTTCATCGCCTTTCTTGTATTCAGAAACTGCGTCTTCGCCAGTACCGTTCCAAGAAATGTCAGACAGGTGAACTAGACCATCGATACCGCCGTCAAGACCGATAAAGATACCGAAGTCAGTGATTGACTTGATCTTACCAGAAACCTTGTCGCCTTTGTTGTAACGAGTTGCGAAGTCATCCCATGGATTGGTCTTACATTGTTTCAGACCTAGAGAAATACGACGACGCTCTTCATCGATGTCCAGAACCAGAACTTCAACTTCATCACCTAAGTTAACCACTTTAGATGGGTGAATGTTCTTGTTAGTCCAATCCATTTCAGAAACGTGAACCAGACCTTCAACGCCTTCTTCGATTTCTACGAAGCAACCGTAGTCAGTTAGGTTAGTAACGCGACCAGTTAAACGTGTGTTTTCTGGGTAGCGTTTGCTGATTTCTAACCATGGATCTTCGCCAAGTTGTTTCAGACCTAGAGACACACGAGTGCGCTCACGATCGTACTTCAGTACTTTAACGTTGATTTCATCGCCAACATTGACGATTTCTGATGGATGTTTAACACGTTTCCACGCCATATCTGTGATATGTAGCAGACCGTCAACACCACCTAAATCTACGAATGCACCGTAGTCAGTCAGGTTCTTAACGATACCCTTAACTGCTTGACCTTCTTGCAGGTTTTCTAACAGTGCATCACGCTCAGCGCTGCTTTCTGATTCGATAACTGCACGACGAGAAACAACAACGTTGTTACGCTTCTGGTCTAGCTTGATAACTTTGAATTCTAATTCTTTGTACTCTAAGTGAGCGGTGTCGCGAACTGGGCGCACGTCAACTAGAGAACCTGGTAAGAAGGCACGGATACCGTTTAATTCAACAGTGAAACCGCCTTTAACTTTACCATTGATGATACCGATTACAGTTTCAGCATCTTCATAAGCTTTTTCCAGAACGATCCAAGCTTCATGACGTTTCGCTTTTTCGCGAGACAGTTGAGTCTCACCGAAGCCGTCTTCAACAGAGTCAAGAGCTACGTCAACTTCATCGCCAACTTGAATTTCTAAAACGCCTTGAGCGTTTTTGAATTGTTCAGCTGGGATTGGGCTTTCAGACTTCAGACCCGCGTCAACCAGTACCATACCGTTTTTGATTGATACAACAGTACCACGAACGATAGAGCCTGGACGGAATTCCAGAGTTTGAAGGGATTGTTCAAATAGATCAGCAAAAGATTCAGTCATGTTTAGGTTACTTTCTTTATTAAACCACTGTCCGTCCTAGACGTGGAGTCAGTCAAATTATCCGTATCATCCTTAATACGAATACCTATCCGGTGGGCTAACTTAGTTAGTGCCGGATAATTTTTGGTTGATAAAGTTAAGCGCAAGCGCTAGCACTTCATCAATACCCTTACCGCTAGTATCGATAATGAGCGCGTCCTCGGCGGGGACTAAAGGAGCCACCGGACGATTCATATCGCGGTCATCACGTTCGATAATTTCACTTAAAAGGCGCTCGATATTAACATCGAAGCCCTTGTCCTGCAACTGATTATAGCGTCTTTGGGCACGCTCTTCAGCTGAGGCGGTTAAATATAATTTTGCCGGCGCACTTGGGAAAACGACTGTTCCCATGTCACGACCATCGGCAATTAATCCTGGCGCCGTTTTAAAGGCCCGTTGGCGACGTAATAAGGCTTCTCTCACCCGTGGAAAGGCAGCGACTTTTGAAGCGGCATTCGAGCACTCTTGGGTGCGAATGTCGTTGGTGACGTCTTCACCTTCCAATATCACTTGAACCGGATCTTTATCATTGCCTGTTAGAAACTTCACATCCAGATGTGCCGCTAACAACGTGATAGACTCTTCATTTTCCAGTTCAACGTTATGATGAATTGCTGCAAGCGCAAGAACTCGGTAAATGGCACCACTATCAAGTAGTTGCCAACCTAGATGCTGAGCCAATAATTGACTAATTGTACCTTTGCCAGCACCACTTGGGCCGTCGATTGTGACTACAGGAGCCCGTTCAGACATACATTCCTCCGCAAAAAATAACCATCATCCGTGAGTTCATCAAGTGAGCCCCCGAAAATGAGCGCGCCGCATTGTACAACAAAAGACAAACAAAATCCGTGGATTTTTTATGAAGATTAGAAGCCGCACAAATACGGCTTGCTATTCTTGACATCGATGGTTGTAACAATGACGAAACAAACAGACTTAGCCTTGCAGGCTCGCAAACTGCTTAAAGTAGTCAGGGAATGTTTTAGAAGTACAATCTGGATCATTGATGGTGATACCGCAATCGGCAAATGCCAGCATAGAAAAGCACATGGCCATGCGGTGATCGTTGTAGGTATCAATTTCAGCGGTGTTAATAACGGCTGGCGGGGTGATTTTAATGTAGTCATTCCCCTCTTCAACCTCGGCGCCCACTTTTCGCAGCTCAGTTGCCATAGCCGCTAACCGGTCTGTTTCTTTAATACGCCAGTTATAGATATTGCGAATAACCGTCGTGCCTTTCGCAAATAGCGCGGCCGTAGCTATGGTCATAGCCGCATCGGGAATATGGTTCATATCTAAGTCGACGGCGGTTAATTGTGAGCCGCGTGCAATAATATAGTCATCGCCCCACTCGATATCTGCGCCCATTTTTTCGAGCACATCGGCAAATTTTACATCGCCTTGAATACTCAAACGACCCACACCCGTGACTTTGACTTCGCCGCCCTTAATCGCCCCTGCCGCGAGGAAATACGATGCCGATGACGCATCGCCTTCTACCAGTACTTTACCCGGTGAGATATAACGCTGGCCGGCAACAATCTCAAAACGCGCGTAGTCATGGTTAATGACTTTAACGCCGAACTGCGCCATCAAGGCGATAGTAATATCGATATAAGGCTTAGAGACTAACTCACCTTTGACATGGATATTGACGCTGCCCTTAGCAAGCGGCGCCACCATCAACAAAGCCGTTAAAAACTGGCTCGATAAATCGCCTGCAATTTCAACATCACCGCCATTAAGGCCAGTGGCATTAATCGTCAGTGGCGGGAAACCGTCATTTTTAAGATAAACAATATTGGCACCGAGTTGCCTTAAGGCATCGACTAAATCGCCAATCGGACGCTCTTCCATACGTGGTTCGCCCGTGAGGGTAAATTCACCTTGGCCTAAGGTTAAGGCGGCGCATAAGGGGCGCATTGCGGTACCCGCATTACCTAAAAATAATTCCTGCGCAGATTCAGAGGAAATCACACCGCCTAAGCCATCGAGTTCACACACAGTATTGTTTTGCGATAAACGGTAGTTCACCCCTAACTGCTTGAGGGAGGCCAACATGTGGCGGATATCATCTGAGTCGAGCAGATTGGTGAGCGTGGTCGTGCCTTGGGCTAAGGTGGCCAATAATAAGGCACGATTTGAAATACTTTTTGAGCCCGGAATATTAATTTCACCGCGGACTTGCACAACAGGTTCAAGACGTAATTGCTTCATGAATAAATCTTCTTTCTCTATAGGGCGTCATCATCACGATCACGCGGACTGAATACGCAAAATGGCAACTTCACGCTACAGCGCGTCAAGTTAAGATTACAAATAAAAGGAGATTGGGGCCTTGTTGGTGCTTCGTCGTTATAAAATTACCGATTGCCGCTAAGGATTCAACCGTTTTTTCAAGAAAAATGGCATTTTGGTCAGATTATTTGCTGAGATCAGTGTAAAAATAACAAAAACGCAAAATTTAAGCGGTTAATTTATGATTTAACCGTATTTTTGGCAGGCTTTTTTGCCAAGATAACTGGCGTGTAATCACAGTTTTCACTTTAATTACTTTACCTTTCCGCGCTATTCTAGCCTCCAAACGATAAATAACGCATATCTGATACGAACAATCACGTTTGCACTATAACCAGAAAGGTAGATGGAGCTATGTTTAACTCACTCATCGCAATGCCAGCGGACCCCATCCTTGGCTTGTTAACTCAGTACCGCGAAGACTCTCACCCACAAAAAGTGGATTTAGGTGTGGGCGTTTATAAAGATCCTACCGGCGTTACCCCTATTCTAAGCTGCGTGAAAAAAGCGGAAAAATTCCGTCTCGATACCGAAACCACCAAAGTATATATCGGCCCAACAGGCTCACCACAATTCAACACCTTGATGACGGAATTAGCCTTTGGTGCTGGCCACAGTGCCATTATCGCTAACCGTATCCGCACCGTTTCAACACCCGGTGGTACAGGCGCGCTGCGCGTGGCGGGTGACTTTATCAAACGCTGCAACCCGAATGCGGTGTTATGGGTAAGCGACCCAACTTGGGCAAACCATGTCGGTTTATTCGAAGCGGCTGGCATTACCGTTAAAACCTATCCTTATTATGACTACGATAGCAAGTCATTGAAATTTGATGAGATGCTTGCTGCATTATCGCAAGTCAGCCCTGATGATGTGGTGTTATTCCACGCCTGTTGCCATAACCCGAGCGGAATGGATTTAACTACAGAACAATGGGATAAAGTGGTTGCCCTGACAAAAGAGCAAGGCTTTACCCCACTGATTGACATGGCATACCAAGGCTTTGGTGATGGCGTTGATATCGATGCCTACGGCGTGCGTCAAATGGCGGCAGCGGTCGATAATATGATCCTTTGCAGCTCATGCTCGAAAAACTTCGGTTTGTACCGCGAGCGTATCGGTTCCTGCTCTGTGATTGCCAAAGATGCCCATACCGCCAATGTCGCGCAATCTGTGCTGCTTTATGTGGTTCGCTGTCTCTACTCTATGCCGCCTGCCCACGGCGCCGCGATTGTTGAGACAATTTTAGGATCGGCAGAATTAACCCAAGAATGGCTTGATGAGCTGAAAGTGATGCGCGATCGCATCAACGGCAACCGCGCCATTTTAGTAGATAAACTTAAAGCCAATGGCGTAAACCGTGACTTTAGCTTTATCGCCCGCCAAAAAGGTATGTTCTCTTTCCTTGGGGTGGCTCCAGAGCAAGTGGCGCGCCTACAAAAAGAATTCAGCATCTATATGGTAGGTTCAAGCCGCATCAGTATTGCTGGGATCAGTGAAGATAACGTCGATTACTTAGCCCAATCAATTGCTAAAGTGCTCTAAGCGCCGCTGAGTTTATCTGCACCGCTCACTCTGCTGTATTCCCGCAATAAAGGAATACAGCAGAGTTCATTTACCGCCTCAAGTGTTAAATTTTTCAATCATCCCACCCGATAAGTTTTGACAGTTTATTATCCTCTGTTGCATATCCCCGAATATGACAAGCAAGGTCACGTCTCACTGTTCAAGCATTTATTTTTAATCGTAAAACCACATTCTAGTGATTTTGACATCGCGGCTTTATCGCAATAAGCCACAAATTGTGAACTCGGTCGGCGGATTTCCATTTCATTAATCAGGACTGCGGCTATTTTCACTTTTTAAAGCCAACGCCACTGAGTAGATTAGTGGTCATCATAGAACTTGTGGATGTTCAGCCATGTTATTACAAGATAAATTAGTGCAAATCGTCACCAACCCGCTGCTTTCACCCAAGCAAAAATCCAACTATTTAGCATTAGAAGCGGAAGCCAGTTTGCCCTATATGTCGATATCGCCCGAGGTAAAAGCGGCGATGAATGACGGTATTATTTGCGACATGTTTGAAGGCCATGCGCCGTTTAAACCACGCTATGTGTTGCCAGATTATGCCCGCTACCTTCAACAAGGCTCTGAATACTTAGAGTTATCAGCGGCAAAAAACTTGGACGAAGCCATCAATGCCTTAACGATTCTGTATCATCACGTGCCATCGGTGACCAATATCCCCGTGTATTTAGGTCAGCTGGATGACATTTTGATGCCTTTCGTTGAAGGAATGGATGCGGAAGTCCTTTATCGTAAACTTAAACTGTTCTGGATCATGCTCGACAGAACCCTGCCCGATGCCTTTATGCACGTGAATATTGGTCCTACAGATAACATCGTTTGCCGCACCCTACTGCGCATTGATGCAGAGTTAAAACAAGTTGCCCCCAATTTGACCTTTATGTACGACCCCGCCGTCACACCGGATGAATTGTTGTTGCTTGCGACCACCAATATTTGTCAGTGCAGTAAGCCGCATATCGCGAATTACCCTCTGCATGCCAGTGCGTTTGATGAGCGCGGTTTTGGTATTGTCAGTTGCTACAACGCGTTGCCGTTAGCGGGCGGCGCCAATACCTTAGTTCGACTTAATCTTAAAGAAGTTGCGTTAAAGGCAAATTCTATAAACGATTTTTTTGATACTGTATTGCCAAATTACTGCTCACTCACCTTCGAGCTCATTGACGCGCGCTCGGCATTTTTGCATCAAGAATCACACTTCTTTGACAGTTTTTTAGTTAAAGAGCAATTGATTGATGAATCGCGCTTTGCACCCATGTTTGGTATTTACGGCATGGCAGAAGCCGTGAATATTCTGCGGACATTCACTGCAACTGATGCAACGAAGTTATCTCAACGAGATCAACACACTGGCTATGGTCATCAGACAGATGCAAACCAACTTGGCTACCGTATTTCAGCCACGCTCGATGCCATAGTGAAATCCACACCCATCGCGCATGGTTACCATGGGCGGGCACTACTGCATTCACAGGGCGGTATTAGTATCGACAACGATGTGACTCCTGGTGTTCGCATCCCCTATGGCACTGAACCGAATCCCATCGCCCATATTCAAGCCCTAGCACAACATCATCAGTATTATACGGCGGGGATTAGCGATATTTTGACCATAGATGAAACCGTGAAATCCAATCCTCAAGCCATGTTCCAACTGTGTAAAGCCGCGCTTGAGTTAGGTTTTAGGGAGTTTACCGCCAATGTCGCCTCTAACGATTTAATGCGCGTGACTGGCTATATGGTAAAACGCTCAGATATTGAAGCGTTTAAACAGTGCGGCTCGCGTCTTAATACCACAGGCTTAGCCGCAGAAGCTGCGGTTAATACGGGAATATTGCAACGACAAGCACGCGTTATCGCCCATGAACACTCCCCTTGTGTCTTTAAATAGACACACTATTGTCAGTCAGCTATTGCCCTTTTCATGCGTCGACGGGCCTGGCAGCAGGCTCGTATTATTCCTGCAGGGCTGCAACTATCAATGCAAAAACTGCCATAACCCACATACCATAGGCTTATGTGATGCCTGTGGCGATTGCATTGCCACCTGTCCTGACAAGGCACTGACATTGATAAGCACTAACAATAAGCATCAGATCCATTGGGATAAAGATCGTTGTAGCCAATGCGATACTTGTCTTACTGTGTGCCCGAAACAAGCTAATCCTAAAGTCACCCAATACACTGTTGAAGAGATCTTGGCTATTCTTCATCATCAGCGTCACTTTATTAATGGTATTACCGTGAGTGGCGGCGAGGCGAGCCTACAACTACCGTTTATTATTGCCTTGTTTCAAGCGATTAAGGCCTCAAAGCCGTTATCACACTTAACGTGCATGCTCGACACCAATGGCAGTTTGAGTCTAACGGGATGGCATAAACTACTGCCGTTTTTAGATGGCGCTATGGTGGATCTTAAAGCATGGCAGCAAGATACCCATAGGTACATTACCGGGCGAGATAACCATGCGGTATTCAAATCCATTCAACTATTGGCTCAACAGCAAAAACTGTATGAGGTGAGATTACTGCACATTCCGAGCATCACGGATTACGAGGACGAAATAGAAGCGCTAGCGACCTATTTACTTCTGCTAAGCCCAAATATGCGAGTTAAGTTAAATGCCTTTCACCATCATGGTGTTGTCGATGACGCACTAAATTGGCCAAGCTGTAAACAAGCCGATATTGAACGCTTAGCCGCAGCGCTTACAAAGCGAGGTGTAACCAATCTCGTGTTACCGTCCATCTACCTTTAACGACTGCAAAGCAAAATTTGCTCATAAAGCCAGCGCAGCGCGGGATCTTTCATGCTTTGACTATGCCAAACAAGGCTGTAAGCCACTTTGCCATATTCTATGGGTAAAGATTTAATCGTTAAGCCTTGAGCTTGGCTGGCGATGGATGCCCAGCGGCGCGAGCAGGTAAAGAGCAACTCACTGTGATGGCACATTAACGCCGCACTGCCAAAGTCTGGGACCGAAATGGGAACGGCACGTTTTTTAGATTGCTGGGCGAGCAAAATATCAAAAAAAGGCGTGCTCAAATCTGTGTCTGTAATGCCAATATGGCTAAAACTCAGGTAATCATCGAAGCTGATATGCGGCTGTTTAGCCAAGGGATGGGATGAATTCATCAGGCAGACCATTTCATCGCTGAATAAGGTTTCCCACACCAGATCGTCTTGAAGAGGATTAGGTTGACTCAGATCATGGGGTAACAGCACAAAGTCTAATGTACCTTTAAGCAATCCATCAAAACCAATATTGTCTTTACTGTAAATATCGAGGCGGATATTAGGAGCCAAGCTCAGAATATGGGCGCTAAGTTTGGCGGCCAGCAGCTCAAAGGTACTTTCCCGCATCGCAAGCGAGAAACGCCCCTCAAAATGTGCAGGGTTAAACGCATCCTGACTCATGATCTGATTCATATCATTGATCATCTGCTGCACGCTTGGCCCTAATCGTCTTGCCAATGGGGTTGCTACCAGTGAGTTGCCGTTACGATAGAACAGTTCATCGTTCAAGCTGTCCCTGAGCTGGCTTAAGGTTTTACTGACGGATGAGGGACTTAAACATAAACGTTCGGCACTGGCGGTTACGCTCAAGGTATCGAGCATCACATGCAAAGTGATCAAATGCTTCATACTAATCCGCGAAAGCTTGGCCAAATCCATCGGTGACATCCTATTGATTTATCGTGTATACGCATCTAAAGATACGTTCTTTTAATTATGATAAACAATAACATACAACTAACCCAGCATCTTACTCAGTAATGCGCGTCAGCTCACAGGCTTTCTCACAGCGAGTGTTCTTGAAGGCATCTGGTCTCAACGTCATCTTGCTTAACGCCATTGTCGATAAATTAAAGCTAACAAAAAAGCGAATGCATTTGAGCATTCGCTTTTGGGATGGCTAACTGATGATCAACATTCAATAAGCATAACGTTGATATTCAGGCAGAAAAGCCTAAACGCTAAGCGTCGCAAGCTAATGAGTAACTCAATACAGCTAAGCCTAGCTATGTTTGTTTGCAAACTCATTCATAAACTTGACCAAGGCAACTACGCCATCGAGTGGCATTGCATTATAGAGGCTAGCACGCATACCACCTACGATACGATGGCCCTTTAAGGCAACGAGTCCAGCTATTTGGGCTTGCTTTAGGAACTCACTATCGAGCGCTTCGTTGACTAATTGGAAAGTCACGTTCATTTGTGAGCGGTTCGCTGCAACAACCCCATTACGGTAGAAAGCATTACCATCAATGCATTGATATAACATCTGCGCTTTTTGTTGATTAATTTTTGCAATACTCGCAATGCCGCCAATGGACTTAAGCCAAGCAAAGACTTCAGCGGCGAGATACCAAGCAAAGGTTGGCGGTGTGTTGAACATAGAATCATGCTCAACGGCTAAACGATAGTCCATGATGGACGACTGCGGTAAACTCGGCAGTTTTAACATGTCATCGCGCACTATCACTATCGATAGACCCGATGGACCTATGTTCTTTTGCGCACCGGCGTAAATCAAGCCGTAGCGGCTGACGTCGATTTCACGGGACATGATTGTTGATGATAAATCGGCAACAATCGGCCAAGGTGAGTCTAATTCGTCAAAAATTTCGATACCATCTACTGTCTCATTAGGACAGTAGTGAACATAGCGATAATCGGCATCGATTTTATGTAAATCAGGTAAGACAACGGCATTGAGTCCATTGTGTTTTTCAACAATATTCAGACTATCAATTTGTGCTTCACCGGCCAGTTTCTGCGCTTCTGCTAACGCGGCTGATGACCATTGGCCACTGACTAAATACAGGGCTTTACCCTGTTCGCCGAGAAAATTATTCACAACAGCGGAGAACTGTCCACGACCACCGCCGTGCATAAATAGCACATGGTAATTTGTGGGGATCTGCATCAGTTCACGTAAATCGGACTCGGCTTGTTGTGTAAGCGCGATGAACTCTTTACTTCGGTGGCTGATTTCCATCACGGAAACGCCTTGGCCATTCCAATCAAGTAATTCCTGTTGTGCTTTTTTCATTACCGCTGCGGGTAACATTGCAGGTCCAGCACAGAAATTATAAATCGCGCTCACTGACACTCTCCTTAATCCCAACCATGATGTAGGTATTGATAAATACGAAACCATTCTAAAACGAACAATGCTATCAACATCAATGCCATTAAAAAAACGAGCGTCCAATTGGACGCTCGTTAATATGACACTTAATTACTCTTCGTCTTGCTCATCATCAGCAAGCTCGTCTTCATCTTCGTCCAACTCTTCTTCGTCATCCAGCGCTTCTTCAAGCGCCTCGTCGGCTAATTCGCCTTCGATAATGACAGGAACAATCGGTAAACCGTTTTCATCCAGCTCGACTTCATCTTCTTCAGTTTGGATTTCGTCGATACGTTGTAGGCCGACCACTTTCTCGTCGCCCGCAGTGCGGATAATCGTTACACCTTGAGTGTTACGGCCAATGATAGACACGCCGCTCGCAGGTGTACGTACTAAGGTACCTTTATCACTGATGAGCATCAGTTCGTCGTTAAGACCGACTTGAACAGCCCCAACAACTGCGCCGTTACGTTCGCTCACCTTGATAGAAACCACACCTTTAGTCGCACGGCTCTTCGCTGGGTATTCAGACAGTTGCGTCCGTTTACCGTAACCGTTTTCAGTCACAGTCAGAATCGCGCCATCGCCTTTGGGTACGATAAGCGACACGACTTTCTGACCTTCTTCTAAACGAATACCACGAACGCCTGTTGCAGTACGGCCCATAGGACGTAAGGACAAGACTTCTTCGCCGGTTTCAGGATCGGTTTTCACTTCGCCTGTTTCAGAATCACGTACTTTCTCACCAAAGCGAACTACTTTACCTTCGTTCGAGAACAACATGATTTCGTCATCACCGTTAGTGATATCGACACCGATCAGTTGGTCACCGTCTTTGAGGTTAACGGCGATAATGCCGTTTGCACGTGGGTTGCTATAAGCAGTTAGTGCGGTTTTCTTCACAGTACCGTGAGAGGTCGCCATGATGATGTACTTGTCCGCAGCGTATTCACGTACTGGCAGAATCGCAGTAATGCGCTCGCCATCAGATAACGGCAGCAAGTTAACAATTGGACGACCACGGGCCGTACGGCTCGCTAATGGCAATTGATACACTTTGAGCCAGTACATCTTACCAAAATCAGAGAAGCACAAAATGGTGTCATGGGTATTGGCAACTAACAGCTTCTCAACGAAATCTTCGTCTTTCACTTTGGTGGCCGCTTTACCTTTACCACCACGGCGCTGGGCTTGGTAATCGGTCAACGGTTGATACTTGGCATAACCTAAGTGCGACAGTGTTACTACAACGTCTTCTTCGTTGATCAAGTCTTCAAGACTCATATCGACTTCGTTGGCATTGATCACTGTACGGCGCGCATCACCATATTCTTCAAGAATTTGAACTAATTCTTCCTTGATCACTTCCATCAAACGCTCAGGACTGCGCAGAATAAACAGCAGACCCGCGATAAATTCGAGCAGTTCTTCGTATTCGGCGATGATCTTATCGTGCTCAAGACCGGTCAAACGGTGTAAACGCAGTTCCAGAATGGCCTGAGCTTGTTGCTCAGTCAGGAAATATTGACCGTCACGAATACCGTATTGTGGCTCTAACCACTCTGGACGCGCGGCGTCATCGCCCGCTTTTTCCAGCATGCCTTGAACGTGGCCTAATTCCCAACCTTGCTCAACCAATTTCACTTTGGCATCCGCAGGCGTGGGTGAGGCTTTGATCAGTGCAATAATCGGGTCAATGTTAGCCAGTGCAACCGCCAGCGCTTCCAAAATATGGGCACGCTCACGGGCTTTACGCAGTTCAAATACGGTACGACGCGTCACCACTTCACGGCGATGCAGAATAAAGCATTCGAGCATTTCTTTAAGATTAAACAGTTTAGGCTGACCATTGGTCAGGGCCACCATGTTAATCCCGAAAGAACACTGCATTTGCGTTTGAGCATAAAGGTTATTTAGTACAACCTCGCCCACTTCACCGCGCTTAATTTCGATAACGATACGCATACCGTCTTTATCAGACTCGTCGCGTAGACCGCTGATCCCTTCAAGCTTTTTATCTTTAACCAGCTCGGCAATCTTCTCGATTAAACGGGCTTTGTTCACCTGATACGGGATTTCAGTGACGATAATGCGCTCACGGCCATTATCTTCGGTTTCCACATCTGCCAGAGCACGCATGATCGCGCGGCCACGGCCAGTTTTATAGGCATCAATAATGCCTTTACGGCCATTGATAATCGCTGCAGTGGGGAAATCCGGACCAGGAATGTATTCCATCAACTGTTCAATCGACAGTGAAGGTTCTTCAATCAATGCCAAACAGCCTTTCACTACTTCCGTTAGGTTGTGTGGTGGGATGTTGGTTGCCATACCCACGGCAATACCCGATGAACCGTTAATTAACAGGTTAGGTACGCGTGTAGGTAATACTGCTGGGATCTGTTCTGTGCCGTCGTAGTTAGGGACGAAATCCACTGTCTCTTTTTCAAGATCGGCCAGTAATTGGTGCGCTAACTTATCCATACGGATTTCGGTATAACGCATTGCCGCCGCTGAGTCACCGTCGACCGAACCGAAGTTACCTTGGCCGTCTACTAAGGTGTAACGCAGTGAGAATGGCTGGGCCATACGGACGATAGTGTCATAAACAGCAGAATCACCATGGGGGTGATATTTACCGATGACGTCACCAACCACACGGGCAGATTTTTTGTAAGGCTTGTTCCAATCGTTCTTCAATTCACTCATGGCAAACAGAACGCGGCGATGAACCGGCTTTAAGCCGTCGCGCACGTCTGGTAATGCACGTCCCACGATAACGCTCATGGCGTAATCAAGGTACGAATTCTTTAGTTCGTCTTCGATATTAATTGGCGAAATAGATGATGCCAGATCAGTCATAAACTGCTCGTTCCCCTGAAAAATAGCCGACAACGTATAATCCGTATCATTGCCTAGCCCAAAAACGTGATTTGGCATTCTAACACAGTTATTTAATGTCGCCAGACCTATCATTATCGAATTGAGAGTCTGGTGGCTTAATAGATGAAAACACTGTCAATTTGGTCGTTTGTGCGATAAACAAGCGTTGAAATTCACGGCTTACGATGAGGAAAAATCGTCAAAGGGATAAAGTAAAAGGTCGATACGGAGCACAACAATTAACATAAAAGCAGATAACTGCTGAAAATTCACTCAACCACAAGGGCTTAGCTCAGTCGAGCACTTTGTTTATCAAACATAGTCGTTATAATAGCCGCACAATACAGCTTCTTCAGGTAATAGCATGCATCAGAATACCAATGTAGACCCACAGGAAATCGCAAAGTTTGAACGTATGGCCGAAACTTGGTGGGATCTCAACGGCGAATTTAAGCCGCTGCATCTATTAAACCCGCTGCGCTTAAACTATATCGATCAAACCGCTGGCGGTATTTTCGGCAAGAAAGTGCTCGATGTCGGCTGTGGTGGCGGCATTTTGTCTGAAAGCATGGCCCGCATCGGCGCCGAGGTTGATGGCTTAGATATGGGTGATGAGCCCTTAGAAGTCGCCCGCCTACATGCCCTCGAAACGGGCGTGAGCATTAATTATGTAAAAAATACTGCCGAGGCCCACAGCCAAGATCATCAAGCCTATTACGATGTGGTGACCTGCATGGAAATGCTCGAACATGTACCCGATCCACAATCTGTGATTAAAGCATGCTGTGACATGGTCAAACCCGGTGGTCATGTGTTTTTCTCCACCATCAACCGCAACATTAAATCCTACGTGCACACCATTTTAGGCGCGGAATATTTGCTAAAAATGCTGCCAGTTGGCACCCACGAGCATAAAAAATTCATTAAGCCTTCGGAGCTGATTGAGCTAGTAGATAATACCGATCTTATCTGTACCGATGCCTTAGGGGTAAGCTACAACCCATTGACGGGCATTTTTAAGTACACGCCTAAGGTTGATGTGAATTACATGATAGCAACGCGTAAGGTTGATTAATATGAGTCTGGCACAGATCAAAGGCGTACTGTTCGATCTCGACGGCACCTTAGCCGATACCGCGCCGGATCTGGTGCATGCCCTCAATTTAAGTCTTCAAGACGTCGGCATCGCCGCGCAGCCGTTAGCGGCCATGCGCTACGCCGCATCCCACGGCAGTTTTGCCTTAGTCGATGCCGCGATCCCTGATGCGGCAGAAGATCTTCGGTCTCAAGTACAGCAAGGGCTGCTCGCCCACTATCAGCGTATAAATGGCGATCACTGTGCGCTATTCACAGGCATAGCGGCATTACTCGACTGGCTCGAGTTAACTCAGCTGCCGTTTGGGGTGATCACCAACAAGCCTGCGCGCTTTACCCGTCCCTTATTGCGAAAACTGAATTTACACTTGCGTATGCCCGTTATCATTAGTGGCGATTCTACAAAACACCCAAAACCCCACACTGCACCTATGCTGTTAGGCGGACAACAGCTGAACTGTGCTCCAGAACACATTTTGTATCTTGGGGATGCCGAGCGAGATTTGCTCGCGGCCAAGGCTGCTGGCATGTTAGGCGGCGTGGCCCTATGGGGTTATCTGGGCGTGAACGATAAGCCGTTGCAATGGCCTGCGCACGCGCATTTTGCGAACCCAACTGAGCTACATCAAGCACTAATCGAAGCATTGACTTAACAACATCAACCAAAAACAGCGCCTACAATGCTCACGAATAAGGCATCCAATACGTAACTTCACTGACGAACATCAGTGTGTCAGCATACTATTTATGACCCACGGAAAAAGTCAGGCGGATAAAAGATCGGCACTCGTGAGCGATCGCGATCTAAAGAAAAGATCGCCTAAAAATCCCCCATGAGTGTGACACGCTAACCTGAAATTGAGCTTCAAGGTTAGTCGTTACTAACGCAAAATTTTATCCTCACGTTATCCACAAGATGTCCCCTGAATTCAGACTTGCAAATAGGGGCAAACCTCACTATCTTGTATCCCATATAATTTAAAACACCATATCTTGTGTATAGGTAACAATCAGACACACTAGAAGCTCGCCGCTTAATTGACTCGTTTGTAACCAGTCAGCTGTATTTAAGGGACGATTATTGATTGTTTTACAAGGATACGTACGGTGATTTTGCTCACCTAAATACATATAAGAACCAAGGCCTATCTCCAAATGAATAGCACTATGACAGTCACAAAACGCTGTGGCGATCGTGAGAATATCGATCTCGAAAAAATACACCGCGTAATTACTTGGGCAGCCAAGGGATTAAAAAACGTTTCTGTTTCGGAAGTTGAACTTCGTTCGCACCTACAGTTTTTCGATGGCATCCCAACCGAAGCTATCCATGAAACCATTATCAAGGCTGCGGCGGATTTAATTTCTCCAGAATCACCGGACTATCAGTTCCTCGCTGCCCGTTTAGCAGTGTTTCATTTGCGTAAGAAGGCCTTCGGTCAGTTTGAGCCGCCCGCATTGTATGCTCACGTGACTAAGTTGGTTGAGCTAGGTAAATACGATCAACACATTTTAAGAGATTACACCCGCGAAGAGCTGGATGTGATGGATACCTATATCGACCATTGGCGCGATATGGATTTTTCCTACGCTGCGGTAAAACAGCTTGAAGGCAAATATTTAGTTCAAAACCGTGTGACCCACGAAATCTATGAGAGCGCGCAGTTCCTTTACATTTTGGTCGCGGCTTGCTTGTTTGCCCGTTATCCAAAAGAGACGCGCCTGAAATACGTTAAAGATTTCTATGACGCGGTATCAACTTTTAAACTGTCGCTGCCAACGCCAATTATGGCCGGTGTGCGCACCCCAACGCGTCAGTTTAGCTCTTGCGTACTGATCGAATGTGGTGACAGCTTAGATTCTATCAACGCGACCGCTTCGTCTATCGTGAAATACGTCAGCCAACGTGCGGGTATCGGTATTAACGCCGGTCGTATTCGTGCCTTAGGTAGCCCAATCCGTGGTGGTGAAGCCTTCCACACAGGTTGTTTACCTTTCTATAAGTATTTCCAAACCGCAGTGAAGTCGTGTTCTCAAGGCGGCGTGCGTGGCGGTGCTGCGACCCTGTTCTACCCTATTTGGCACTTAGAAGTCGAATCTCTGCTGGTATTGAAAAATAACCGCGGCGTCGAAGACAACCGTATCCGTCATTTAGACTACGGTGTGCAGCTGAACAAAGTCATGTATCAACGTCTGATCAAAGGCGAAAACATCAGTTTATTTAGCCCATCTGACGTGCCTGGCTTGTACGATGCTTTCTTTGAAGATCAAAATGAGTTTGAGCGTTTATATCTGCAATATGAGCAAGACAGCAGCATTCGTAAGAAAACGATAAAAGCCGTTGAGCTGTTTTCACTGATGATGCAAGAGCGCGCCTCAACGGGCCGTATCTACATTCAGAACGTGGATCACTGCAACACTCACAGCCCGTTCGATTCAAAAGTCGCGCCGATCAGACAGTCTAACCTGTGTCTTGAAATCGCCCTGCCGACTAAACCATTGAACAACATCGATGATCCTGAAGGTGAAATCGCGCTTTGTACGCTGTCAGCACTTAACTTAGGTTCTATCAAAGAGTTATCTGATATTGAGCCATTAGCCGACCTCGCCGTACGCGCACTGGATAATCTATTGGATTATCAAGATTACCCTATCAAAGCCGCGCAAATCGCCTCGATGAATCGCCGTACTTTAGGCATAGGCGTGATTAACTTCGCTAACTATTTAGCGAAAAACGGCATGAAGTATTCTGATGGTAGCGCGAACGCTTTAACCCACAGAACCTTCGAAGCGATTCAGTACTATTTACTGAAAGCCTCAATGAACTTAGCCAAAGAGCAAGGTGCGTGTCCGTTATTCCACGAGACCACTTACTCTCAAGGTATTTTGCCAATCGATACCTACAAACGTGACTTGGATAAAATTTGTACCGAACCATTGCACTTAGACTGGGAATCACTGCGTAGCGATATCAAGCAATATGGCCTGCGTAACTCAACGCTGTCGGCATTAATGCCATCAGAAACCTCGTCGCAAATCTCCAATGCGACCAATGGTATTGAGCCACCACGTGGCCTTATCAGCGTGAAATCGAGCAAAGACGGTCAGCTAAAACAAGTGGTACCAGATTTCGATACACTGAAAGATAGCTATGAATTGCTGTGGAAAATGCCAAGCAACGACGGTTACTTACAGCTAGTGGGTATTATGCAGAAATTCGTTGACCAAGCGATTTCAGCTAACACTAACTACGATCCTTCACGTTTTGAAGGCCGTAAAGTACCCATGCAAACCCTGCTGAAAGATTTACTCAATGCTTACAAGTTAGGTGTTAAAACGCTTTACTACCATAACACTCGCGATGGTGCGTCGGATTCACACGATGACATCACCAATTTAGAGAAAGAAGATGACGGTTGCGCCGGCGGCGCATGTAAAATCTAGTCTTTAACTTTAACTTTAACGTTAACGGTTTTATAGGGATCCCTATTTAGTGGATCCCTATCCATTGGAAAAATAGCACCATGGCCTACTCTACCTTCTGTCAAACACCCAACGATGCCACCCGTGAACCTATGTTTTTTGGTCAATCGGTCAACGTGGCTCGTTACGATCAACAAAAATATGAAGTGTTCGAAAAACTGATAGAAAAGCAGTTATCTTTCTTTTGGCGCCCGGAAGAAGTAGACGTCAGTCGCGATAAGATTGACTACGGTGCATTGCCTGATCATGAAAAACACATCTTTATTTCGAACCTGAAATACCAAACCCTACTCGACTCGATTCAAGGCCGCTCGCCCAATGTGGCCTTTTTGCCGCTGGTGTCACTGCCTGAATTAGAAACCTGGATTGAGACTTGGTCTTTCTCTGAGACGATTCACTCGCGCTCATACACCCACATCATTCGCAATATTGTTAACGATCCTTCAGTGATCTTCGACGATATCGTCGTGAACAAAGAAATCTTAAGCCGTGCGACCGATATCGCCGCTTATTACGATCATTTGATCCAACTAACTCAGATATTCCATTTACTCGGTGCAGGAACCCATGTCATCGATGGCAAAGAAGTCATAGTAAACACCCGCACCCTGAAAAAAGCCTTGTACCTGTGCATGATGTCAGTCAACGCCCTAGAAGCCATTCGTTTCTATGTTAGCTTCGCCTGCTCATTTGCCTTTGCTGAACGTAAGCTCATGGAAGGTAACGCGAAAATTATTCGCTTAATCGCCCGTGATGAAGCCTTACACTTAAACAGCACTCAGCATATTTTAAGCATCATGCAAGGCGGTAAAGACGATCCAGAAATGGGTGAAATTGCTGCAGAATGCCAACAGGAAGCTTTCGATTTATTCTTCAAAGCCGCAGAGCAAGAAAAAGAATGGGCCAAATACCTGTTCAAAGACGGCTCTATGATAGGTTTGAATGAACAGATCCTGTGCCAATACGTTGAGTTTATTACTAATCAACGCATGAAGTCGGTGAATCTACCACAACCATACCCAGAAATAACCAATCCATTACCTTGGATGAAAAACTGGTTAGAAAGCGATGCAGTGCAAGTTGCACCACAGGAAGTTGAAGTCTCTTCATACCTTGTCGGCCAAATTGACTCCGCAGTTGATGGTGATGAGTTCCTCGACTTCGATCTATAAGACACTTAAAAGTGACGTTACAAAATGGCATTAAAACAGTGACATCAAAAAAACGGCCACAAAACCTGTTTGCGAAGGCGCCAATCGTGCGCCTTCAAGGTCAACCTGTGTTGCTCTTTACCGAGCAACAAGGCACTTTGCTGCAAGCGCTCGAAGCTAAAAAAGTTAAAATCTTCTCAGAATGTCGCAACGGTTTCTGCGGCGCCTGCAAAACACGCGTCATCAGCGGAAAAGTCAGCTACTTAAACGAACCCTTAGCCGAACTCAAACATGATGAATGTTTGCCCTGCTGCTGTGTGCCTACCGAAGATTTAGAGCTGGATCTATCACCTGAAGGTGCAGCTGTGGTCACCTATGCGTGTCAATCTCATCAGTATAAAGCCAGTTTGGCTAAGCCAAAGCAAACACAAAATGTAGCAAGTGACACACGCACGCAGAAACAGGCAGTGTTTGAAGACTCATAACGGCAAAACTCGATTGTTCAATAAGCTGCTTTAAACAAGATGTGGCGTTAAAACCCAAAATCGCTTTAAAACAAAAAGTAACTTTAAGACAAACAACCCCTTTCAATACAGCCTTATTCAATCCGCGCCATTAGATACCAAACGTTTTAAAACCCACTATTTTCCCTTCTCTCTATTTTCAATGCATTCACACAAAAAAACTAAAACAAAAAAGCCTGAACACAGGTTCAGGCTTTCAGGATCTAAAATTGAATACTTAACGCTTAAAACGTAAGGCTTATCGACTTTCTATAAACGCATTGCCAGTTCAGCGCCTTGGCGGATTGCACGCTTAGCGTCAAGCTCTGCCGCGACATCTACGCCACCAATCAGATGCACAGGCAGGCCCGTTGCTTTCATCTCATCCACTAACGTGCGATTCGATTCTTGTCCAGCACACAAAACGACATTATCGACGGCCAGCACTTCAGCGGTTTCACCCACGCGAATATGCAGTCCTGCATCATCAAACTTGTCGTAACTCACGCCCGTTTTCATCTTCACATCATGTTGCTTAAGCACAAGACGGTGGATCCAGCCTGTTGTTTTGCCTAAGCCTTTGCCCATCTTCGACGTTTTACGTTGCAGTAAAAACACCTTACGATGATCAGTATTGTCGGAATGAGGTTCAGTTAGGCCGCCCGCATGCTGGTAAGTTTTATCTATGCCCCACTGTTGTAGCCATTTATCGGGGTTCAAGGTGCTCGACTGGCGCTCACACAAAAAGTGCGCCATATCGAACCCTATACCGCCGGCGCCAATCAAGGCCACCGTATTACCGACAGTCACTTCACCCGAGAGCACTTTTTGATAATCGACCACCCGTGGGTCATCAAAGCCGGGTAAGACTAAATCACGCGGCACAACGCCTGAGGCGATTACCACTTCATCAAACTTTTCCGTCGCCAACACACTGGCATCGAGGCGAGTATTTAATCTCAGCTCCACCTTATGCAGCTTAATTTGGTTAATGAAATAACGAATAGTCTCGTTAAACTCTTCTTTCCCTGGGATTTTACGGGCGAGATTAAACTGACCACCCACCTCGGATTTCGCTTCAAACAAGACAACGTCATGGCCACGCATGGCGGCATAAACAGAAAACGCCATGCCCGCAGGACCTGCACCCATCACCGCAATACGCTTTTTATTTACTGTGGGTAAGAAGTTGATTTCAGTCTCATAACAGGCGCGAGGATTCACTAAGCAAGTTGCGCGCTTGAGGGAAAAGGTATGGTCAAGACATGCTTGGTTACAGCCAATGCAGGTGTTGATAAGCTCCGGTGTATTCGCAGCCGCTTTATTCACGAACTCGGGATCGGCGAGGAAAGGCCGCGCCATCGACACCATGTCAGCTTGACCAGAGGCGATAATCTGCTCACCAATCTCAGGGGTGTTAATGCGGTTAGTCGCAATTAAGGGAACAGAGACAGATTGTTTGAGCTTTTCCGTCACCCACGCAAAGGCGCCACGGGGCACACTGGTTGCTATTGTTGGCACACGCGCTTCATGCCAGCCAATGCCCGTATTTAGAATGGATACACCAGCTTGCTCTAACCACTGCGCCAGTTGCACCACTTCATCCCAAGTCGAGCCGTTATCCACCAGATCGAGCATAGATAAACGGAAGATAATGATGAAATCTTTACCGACTTTTTCACGGATGGCATTCACAATGGCTATCGGAAACTGCGCACGCTGTTCAAACGCACCGCCCCATTCATCGGTGCGGGTGTTGGTGCGCGCACTGACAAACTGATTAATCAAATATCCTTCAGAGCCCATCACTTCGACACCATCGTAGCCCGCTTTCTTAGCGAGAGCGGCTGAACTGGCGTAATCCTTTATGGTGGAGCGCACTTGACGGCTGGACATGGCAGACGGCGTAAAGGGTGTAATGGGGGATTTAATCTTACTCGGCGCTTGGGAAAAAGGATGGTAACCGTAGCGGCCCGCATGCAGAATTTGCATACAGATCTTACTGCCGGCCTCATGTACCGCCTGAGTGACAACGCGATGCTTACCCACTTGCCAAGGAAAACTCAACTGACAGGCATGGAGCGTAAGGCGACCACGAAGATTGGGGGAAATACCACCCGTCACAATCAAACCTACACCGCCCAGAGCGCGTTCTTTGTAGAACGCTGCCAGTTTCTCAAATCCGCCCTTTTCTTCTTCCAAACCTGTGTGCATTGAGCCCATAAGCACACGGTTTTTGAGCTGGGTAAATCCCAGATCTAAGGGTTCTAATAAATGGGGAAACGACATTCAAACATCCTTTTAAAACAAGTGATTTAAATCAGCATACCTTGTGTCAAATCTAAGCTCAACCGTTGGATCGAGGCCATCAGTCAAAATCCTTTACAATTGTGTTTAGCCTGTAGCGCCATTTTCAGTTAGCATTGGCAGATTGGACTTATAAAGGAGTGGCAGATGTCCGCTAACCCATCGTTTTTCAAGAGAATATGTTTGTTTATTTGGCACACCCTGAACGGGACGCGTAAACTCATCCTCAATCTAATCTTTTTTGGACTCTTAGCCGCGATCATTATCTCCATTGGCAGTAGCGAAGATATCCAAGTTGAAGATAATTCGGCACTGGTGCTTAATTTAGCTGGCTCTATTGTCGATCAGAAACAACAAGTCGATCCCTTAGAAGCCGCATTCAAACAAGGCCAAAATGCCAACGCCGATGGTGAAATCCTACTCGCCGATGTGCTTTATGTCATTGACAATGCAGCGCAAGATCAACGTATTAGCGTACTAGTGCTCGATCTGGTCGATCTTAAACGTGCTGGGATCAGCAAACTACAATCTATCGGCAATGCACTCAATCGCTTTAAAGAGAGCGGTAAAAAAGTCATCGCCATCGGCAACTACTACGAGCAAAATCAATATTTCCTCGCCAGTTTTGCCGACACCATTTACCTCAATCCCCAAGGCGGTGTCTCGCTTGATGGCCTGAGTATGTACAACCAATATTTCAAATCGGCCTTAGAAAAACTCAAAGTCAAAGCGCATATTTTCCGCGTGGGGACCTTTAAATCTGCAGTTGAACCCTACATACGTGACAATATGTCAGATGCTGCGCGGGAAGCCAGTAGTGCACTGTTAGCCGATGTATGGCAAAGCTACACACAAACTGTCGCAGGCAATCGTAATATCGAACCGAATTCTCTGGTGCCCGACGCAACCACTTATTTGGCAGAGCTCGATAAAGCCAATGGCGATTCAGCCACAATGGCAATCAACATGAAATGGGTTGATAACCTAGCGACCACAGAAGATTTTCGTAAAACCATGCTAGAAACCGTAGGAAAAGCCAGCAGTGGTGACAGTTTCAAGCAAGTCAGTTTTTATGATTACTTAACCTTAGTGACACCATTACCCAGCTTTGTAGAGCAAGACAGTGTTGGTATTATTGTGGCAAGTGGCACAATTTTGAACGGCACTCAACCTGCGGGCCAAATTGGCGGCGAAAGCACCGCCGAACTGCTACGTAAGGCACGTTTTGATAAGCACATTAAAGCCTTAGTATTACGTGTTGATAGCCCTGGCGGTAGCGCCTTTGCCTCTGAGCAAATTCGTCAAGAATTACTGGCACTTAAAGCAGCAGGTAAGCCCGTGGTTGTGAGCATGGGCAGTTTAGCCGCATCCGGTGGTTACTGGATTTCAGCCAGTGCCGACTATATCTTCGCAACGCCAACGACGCTCACGGGTTCGATTGGGATCTTTGGTATGATTACTACCTTTGAAGATTCATTGGCCAGTATAGGCGTGCATACCGATGGCGTATCGACCTCAGAATGGGCAGGATTATCAGTTACCCGCACACTTTCCCCCCAGATTGAAGCGATTATCCAACGTCATATTGAACGCGGCTATTCGGACTTTATCTCCCTGGTCGCTAAAGAACGTAAGATGACCATAGAACAAGTCGATAAGATTGCTCAAGGCCGCGTTTGGAGCGGTAAAAAGGCTCTTGAACTTGGCTTAGTCGATGAACTGGGTGATTTAGATGAGGCGATTGCTAAAGCCGCTAAACTCGCGGATATGACGCTATTTGATACCCGCGTCATCGAACAAGAGCTGACACCCGAACAAAAATTCATGCAGCAGATGTTTGCCTCAGTATCGAGTTACCTGCCCGCCTCACTAAGTCAGTCATCGATGTTAGAGCAAATGCTACAACAGTGGACTAGCAGTTTGAAAACGTTAACCTCTTTTGATGATCCAAATAACGTCTACATCTACTGTGATAGTTGCAATATGATGAACTAAATCTGCTAGCGTCTAGGTTGCTGCTCGCAACGTCAAGATGATGACAAAGACAAAGCCCGGATCTCCGGGCTTTTTTATTGGGTTTATGTCAGTAAAATCGTATAATTCGGCCACTTGAAGCTAAAGAAAACGACAAGAATGACTAAACGCTCCATTTATGTTGCCTATACTGGCGGCACCATCGGTATGCAAAAGACCGATAACGGCTTTGTCCCCGTCGCGGGATTCCTGACTCAGTGCGTGCAATCTATGCCTGAGTTTTACCATGAAGAAATGCCGACATTTGTGATCCACGAATACTGCCCGCTTATCGACTCTTCCAATATGGCACCAACCGATTGGCAGATGATCGCCGACGATATACAAGCCAATTACGATAAGTACGATGGCTTTGTAATCCTTCACGGCACAGATACCATGGCGTACACGGCTTCGGCACTGTCGTTTATGCTGCAAGGCCTATCAAAACCTGTGATAGTGACGGGCTCGCAAATTCCCCTCGCCCAGTTGCGCTCAGACGGCCAAACTAATTTATTGAACTCACTCTACATAGCGGCGAATTATCCAGTTGCGGAAGTGTGTTTATTCTTCAATAACAAACTCTTTAGGGGCAATCGCTCGACTAAGGCCCACGCCGACGGTTTCGATGCTTTCGCCTCACCCAACTTCCCGCTACTGCTTGAGGCGGGGATCAAAATCAATCTGCGCGCAGGCAAAATCACGGTCGCCAACGATACCCCATTAGAAGTCGCTCATATCAGCCCACAACCTGTCGGTGTGGTGACCTTGTATCCTGGGATATCAACACAGATTTTTGAGAACATTCTGCAACAGCCAGTTAAAGCCCTCATACTGCTAACATTTGGTGTGGGTAACGCGCCGCAGGATGCCGCCTTACTCAAAACCTTAAGGCAAGCAGATGAACGTGGCATAGTGCTGGTGAATCTAACCCAATGTTTCCAAGGTAAGGTGAATATGGGCGGCTACGCCACAGGCAATGCATTAGCCAAAGCAGGCGTGATCAGTGGCGCCGATATGACCATAGAAGCGGCCTTAGCAAAACTGCATTATTTGCTATCTAAAAATTTGCAGCCAGCTGAGATAAAAGCGGCCATGTTACAAAATCTAGTCGGTGAACTGAGCATAGATTAAAGATAGTGTCTTCTAATCTGTTTGTTGCCCTCAAACGCTAGCAACAAAAAAAGCCCATATTTGATGGGCTTTTTTGATTTAAACTCAGACTAGATTTTAGTTCAGACTTAACAGCACTAAATGAGCGTTTATTTTAAGACTTTTGCGGACCAAGAGTTGCATTGAAGTTATTTGATATCAAATCAATGTTAGCATTGATATCACTAACAAAAGATAAAATGCTAGCTCCCCTTGCCAACCTCAGACTTACACCTAATTCCTAATAAAGCACACCTTGCAAGCCGATCTGCGCGGCCAGTCAGAAATTATAAATCCTGCGCTTTAAAGCCAGCAATCGGCTCACCGCGGAATTGCTTTTTCAGCTCGGCCTTAGACAGCTCATTTATTTTACCGTCAGATGCAATAGTGAAATGCTCTGTTTGCTCAAGCTTACGCGCTTGATACAACATCACCACCTGCAGAGTCGATTCACGCTGAGTCTCACTCAACACAGTACCATCCTCCCACTTACCCAGCTCTGCAGCACTGCGAAGCCTTTCATAGACTTCAACGGGCATTTGGTCGATCACTTGATTGATATCCGTCATACACTTTTCCGCTTATGTAACACGATTCTGACTCGTGTAATGAGATAACCTACAAAACCAAACACAAAGCATATTCCGGCGATATTCGCACGCATACCTTCGGCGGGTTCCCCACCCCAAAACCAAATCACCACACCAGCAATGAACAAGGTCATAGCAACGAAACTCTGATTCATTAAGCTGCTGGACTTTTGAATATGGCTAATGCGCGATAAGGACTCATTGTCGCCATCGGTTTTTGCTTGGCAATGGGGGCATGAAGGCGCTTTGCTCGACATACGTTTACGACACACCGGACATTCAATTAATGCCATATCAGCCTCGCCCTAACGTAACTTATCAACAACGGCGAGCATGGCAATTAGCGATGCTTCACCTAAATAAATACTGCGTTCTGGCGACCAACCCACAAAAGGATCGGCCAGATTGTTATTGTCTTTAAACGGCATCTCAAGGGTATTTGATAAACACTTGAAGGTCTGGGCAACCCAATTAGACGCTACGGTCAGATTCGCTTGACCGGGCTCATCTTTATCATACCCATACTGAGTTTGAAAATCGGCACTGGCTAAGGTCAATGCTTGACTAAAGTCCGCTTGCAGCTGCGCGAGTTTATCATTATAAGCGGGGACGCCTTCACAACCCGCTAGAAACACATAAGGTAAGCCTTCATCACCATGCACATCATAAAACAGGTCAACACCCGTTTGCTGCATCTTGTTGACGACGTGATATACCTCAGGGCTTTTTTCTAAACTCGGTGTTTGCCACTCGCGGTTAAGATTAATCCCAATCGCGTTAGTGCGCAGGTGGCCTCTGACACTGCCATCGGGATTCATGTTGGGCACTATATAAAAATTGGCCTTATCAAGCAGCGCCTTTGCCGTGGGACAGTCATTATCGAGTAAACGATTCACTAGGCCTTCAACTAACCATTCAGCCATCGTTTCACCCGGATGTTGTCTGGCGGTGATCCAAATATTGCGTTTAGAAGGATCGCCATTCCCTACTTTCATCAGAGTAATATCGCGGCCATCTAAGGTCAGGCCTAAATGCTCTAAATTGACATCTGGGTGTAACTGGGCGCCGCTGAGTAAATCTAAATGACGCTCATAGCTGTAGGGTGCAAAGTAAGCGATTTGAATGGCATCGCAATCTAACTCTATGCTAATGCTCAGTTTACCGTCTTGATATTGAGTCGGAATACGGAACCAATGCTGGCGGTCATAACTGGCCACCGCCTGATAATCTTCCCATCCCTTGGTATAAGAAGCGGTTCCCGCATTGATAATATTCAAGGTGTAATGGTTACCCACCTCACCTTCAAATCGAAAATTGAACCATTGATAAAACTCACCACCCGCATCAGGGCGGATAGCAAGTTGAATATCGTCTTTATTATCAAGATTGACGACTTGGATATTTCCGCCATCAAAGTTGGCACTGATCCGCATAATGATTCCTAATAGGTTGTTAAAACTAAGGGCAATTTAATGGCGTGCGACAGATAGCACACGGCACATTTTATTATATGGCCGATAGAATAAACCAAAACATCCCAAGGGGAAAACGAAAGCCATTAAATTCAGTCAAGACACTTGCAATCGGCCTTTAATTGACCAGTTAACACGCCTAAAATCCACAAAAAATGAGCCTTTCACTATAAGTTAATGAAGATATTAGACCATAAAACTATAACCTTGGCCTCGTACTGTATTAATCAAGTTACGCGGCAAACTGATGTTAGCTAACTTGCGGCGAGTGTTACTAATATGCATGTCCAGATTACGGTCAAATCGGCCCAAATCTTTCTGTAGCACTGAGCGCTGCAACTCTTGCTTAGTGATGACTTGGCCTTTTCTTTCAAAAAGATATTTAAATAATTTAAACTCGGTTTGGGTCAAATCGACATAGCGGGTGCCAATAGTGATCCTATAACTCATTTCATCGAAGTTAATCACTTTAGCCGCCACAGTCGCCATTTGCGGCGAGTGAGAGTGACCGGCACAGAGACGCCGCTCTAAAGCTCGTAAGCGGACAAAAATCTCTTTTATGCTAAACGGCTTACTCAGAAAATCATCTGCTCCCAATTCATAACCAGTGATGCGATCATCTTCATTATCACGTGCTGAGATCATCAGTACCGGCGTTGAACATTCACGCGCTTTTAGCAACTCAAATCCATTCATCTGTGGCATCACTAAATCAAGCACTATGATGTCTGGAGCAAAACTTTCAATGCATGCCAGACCCTCTATGCCATTAATCGCACACTTAACCTCATGCCCTTGCGTACATAGGGCATCAGCTAACCACACGCTAAACAATGGATCATCATCGACCAAGAGTATTTTACTCATCCTTAAAACCCAAACGAGAATCTATATCATTTATATTACCATGCGAATCGAGACGACTCTAGCGCTATTACATTCGTTAAGAAGTGTGATGTTGAAAACTGTGAACAAAATACGATATTAACAACCAATCAACGGATGATTAGCGACTCTAAAATCATCTCGTAAACTCCCAATAAAAAAGCGCCCTAAGGCGCTTTTTAGAAACTAAGAGTCTGAACTTAGCTTAGAATTTAACAGTTACACCACCGTAAATCACGCGGCCGACTGTGTCATATACTTGTGGAACTGTACCACCATCGCTACCGTTAGAAACACGAGAAGGTTCTTCATCTGTGAAATTCTTAACCCCTAAACTAACTGTAGTCATATCATTTACATGATAAGTACCAGCAATATTATGGTATAGCACTGCATCAACATCGTAGCCTTTAGCAAGATCAGACATCTCACCAATATAACGGTTGAAGTACATTAGGCTCCAATCTCCTTGGCCCGCAGATAGACTGAAATTATTTCGAACCCGAGCATAAGCACCGAAGTTACCGTCTATAGTACCTGTATACGTTTTGCTCTCTTGCTCAAAATTAATCAAATAAGTCGTATCGTTGTTAATTTTCCAATCTAAACCTAAGCCTTCGAAACTATAGGCTAAATTAAAATCGATACCACTAGTATCTTGGCTACCCACGTTAGTTAATGGATTAGTAAAGTTATCCAAATTACCATCAAGCGTGATCTTAAAGGTCTCACACGCAATTTCATCACCAGCATGACAATCTTTTAAACCGGCTTGCGCATCTAAACGAGTAATCGCATCTGATACTTTAAAACGCCAATAATCTAATGTGACAGACATTCCCTCAACATAACTAGGTGAATATACTAAACCAGCAGTGTAAGACTCAGATTCTTCTGGTTTCAAATCAGGATCTGACGTGTAATTCACTAAAATTTGTGGATCTTGCTCATTGCCCCAAGGATCATCTAAATAATCGTATGAACCAGTGTTACCACCGTATAGTTCACTGACACTAGGAGCTCGGAAGCCCGTTGCGGCCACGCCTCGAACCATCAAATCATCGGTCGCAGCATAGGTTAAACCTATCTTCCAAGTGCTTGCTTTACCAAAGGTTGAATAATCGTCTAAACGTAATGCGAATTCACCCGTTAATTTTTCAGTGAAGGGCACACTCACTTCTTGATAGACAGAAATGACATCGTAACTACCATCAGTTGGATCCTGTTGTGCCGCGGTGCTATCACCTGCAATCACTACTGGATCAGGATTGTAATACCCACTCTCGCGGCGATACTCAGTACCGATAGCAAAACCGACTGCACCAGCACTTACATCAAACAGCTCACCACTCAATACACCTGCTACAGTGTGTTGCTCATTGCCGCCATTAGCTTGTTCAAAATAACCCACATCATCAATAATATCTTGAGTTAATGATTGACCATTAAACCAAGCATCTGGATTAGCATAAACAGATTGTTTCATTTTAGTGGCATTAATCGAATTCGCGACAGAGGTTGAAGCCTTATTCTTGCCATAGGTATAAGACACGTCCCAGTTCATACCAGTATGAACATCTAGTGTACCAGCCAAATCACCTGAAATACGATATGTATCAGTATCTTGCTCATATACACGAGCACCAACATCATTAGTCCGACGACGATAGTTAACACGACCTGTTTTATCGGCCTCAATACCACCTGCAACCATAGCATTATCAAGTGTTATGCAAGGTGCACCAGCAGGCACACCTGCGGCATCACATACATTAAGCATGATATCTGCTGGTTGTGCGGCGAGTTGCTGATCGGACTTACGCTTGGTGTATAAAATATCACCTGATAACACCAGATCATTACCCAGTTCCTGGGTCATATTTGCAAATAAGCTATAACGTTTGCTTGGCGTTTGATACCAACTGTCTTTAGTAAAATCATAACCATTTTGCATCGCTCCCCATTCTTGCCCTTGGAGAGTTTTCATTTCCTGTACATTCTTACCATTTTCGTCAAGCACTGGCTGACCATTCTCATCTAGTTCATTACCTAGGAATGCGCCATTAGGGACAAAAGAGCTAGAACCTGGTTTCGTCCAATCACGATCAGATTGGATCACACCACGACGGTCTGAATAAGCAGCGCCGAAGGTGTAATTACCTCCATCGGTATTAAAACCGTATAGCGCACTGACCTCACCATTTTCGCCATCGCCTTTGTCTGTACTGCTACCGTTAAAGTCTAATTGGAAACCTTCAAAGTCTTTCTTCGTAATGATGTTAACAACACCTGCAATGGCATCTGAACCATAAACAGCAGAAGCGCCGTCTTTCAGGATCTCGACTCGAGCGATCATAGCAACAGGGATTGAGTTCAAATCCACAGAGCTGTTGGCACCAGAACCAGAGTTCACCATACGGCGGCCGTTCAGTAGCACAAGCGTACGCTCTGCACCCATACCACGTAAGTCAACTTGGGCAACACCGTCAGCACCGTTGTTTGTGGTTGAACCCACTGCCGCACCCGCCATCGAAGTCTGTACTTGCAACATTTGGTCAACCGATGTGAAACCTTCCGCTTTAATCGCAGCAGCATCGATAACGGTCACAGGAGATGCTGTTTCCATATCTTGGCGTTGAATGCGTGAACCCGTCACTTCAATACGCTCAACTTTTGCTTTTTCTTCAGCAGCAAATGCGCTTGACGTAACAAATGCACCTGTAGTGATAGATGCAACGATAGCTAAGTTAATAGCTGACGCAACTTTCGTTCTTTTGATCATGTATGAATGCTCCCTAGATCTTACTATTATTTTTATGCTTACAGCTTGTACAGTTATTGCTGTACTAGTGTTGCACCTGATACTGAGGATTCACTTTAACTCCGTCAATGCTCAAAATTTTAACCAACAAAAACATATTGTTAATTGTTGTAATTTATTTGGTTAATAGATTTGACACTTATTTTTTAATACCCTTATTTTACACATTAAAACAGAGTTAGTTACTACAACTCATGAATTAAGCAGATCTTAACACTGTTAACAAGAAATATATCGGCAACATTTTGCACATTGAAAAATGTGACAAAGATCACACTTTTAAACATTTATCAAAGCTACCTAAAAGAACAGTGTATTGATTAACTATTGTTAAATCTGCATATCTAGCAATATCCACAGATAGCCAAAGCGCTAAAATACCGATAAACATAGATAAATTGCATTAAAACAGAGATACACTATGTATCAATTGTGCTAATTATGCATTTTAACAACGTCTAAAATTATGGTTTAACAATTAAGGTACAAATAATTCTGCACGCCTTTGAAATGACTATTTGTTACTGATCTTGCATATTAATTTTGAATATAAGTATTAGCTTCCAATCCCTCTAAACACTCCCTATTTCTTATTCTTAAATAAATGACTTACATCTCATACGGACCACATTCAAGGACAAATTTTCTTTATAAAAAAAGCGACCACTTAGGTCGCCTCTTATAGTCTGTATCATCAAACTGATGTTTACTCGGGTTTGATCAACTCAAAATGTTGATATGCCCGTGCGGTTGCAATACGGCCGCGGGGCGTGCGTTGGATAAAGCCTTGCTGGATCAAAAAGGGTTCTAGCACATCTTCAATGGTTTCGCGTTCTTCACCTATGGCTGCTGCTAAGTTATCGAGTCCAACTGGGCCACCCATAAACTTATCGATAATGGCGAGTAGTAACTTGCGGTCCATGTAATCGAAACCTTCATTATCGACATCCAGCAAGTCTAGTGCATGATCGGCAACAAACTTAGTGACAGCGCCATCATGCTTCACCTGCGCGTAATCCCGCACGCGGCGAAGCAGTCGGTTAGCTATCCGCGGTGTACCACGTGAACGGCGTGCGATTTCAAATGCTCCTTCAGCATCAATATCCAGTTCCATCACCTGCGCCGAACGCGTGACTATGGTGCTTAAATCTTTGATATTATAGAACTCAAGCCGCAACGGTATCCCAAAACGCGCCCGAAGTGGTGAGGTTAACGCCCCTGCCCTTGTTGTCGCGCCCACTAGAGTGAACGGCGGTAAATCAAGCTTGATAGAACGTGCCGCTGGCCCTTCACCTATCATGATATCCAGCTGGTAATCTTCCATCGCGGGATACAAAATCTCTTCTACCACTGGACTTAATCGGTGGATTTCATCGATGAATAACACATCACCGGATTCGAGATTGGTCAAAAGTGCGGCGAGATCTCCCGCTTTTTCCAGCACAGGCCCAGAGGTGGATTTAATGTTCACCCCCATCTCGTTCGCAACAATCATGGCTAAGGTGGTTTTACCCAATCCCGGCGGACCGTAAATCAACATATGATCTAAGGCTTCATTACGATTCTTTGCCGCTTGAATAAACACCTTAAGCTGTGCCCGAGTGTCATCTTGACCCGTGTATTCATCGAGCATTTTAGGACGCATCGCCCTGTCGATGGATTCATCTTGAGCTTGGATCTGCGGCTGGATGAGTCTGTCTGCCTCAATCATTGTTATTCCTTATCGCAGCTTTCATCTTAATTATCATCATTGTTCAATTAAAGCATCGATTTAAGGGCGGCTTTGATCAGAGTTTCTGAATCCATGCCCTCTTTGTAGGCTGCAGAAACCGATTTGCTGGCCTGCGGTGGTTTATAACCCAGCGAAATTAAAGCTGAAATAGCATCTTCTTCGGCGCTATTGACTGTCGGTGCGGGTGAGTAATTGGATTGCAGCACGAACTCACGCTCTGAGCCTGCGGAGGCTTCCATCAAGCTCTTGAGCTTATCGCGCATTTCTACCAGTAACCGCTCGGCTGTCTTCTTACCAACACCGGGTAATTTCACTAAGGTCACTATGTCATCGCGCTCAACGCAACCCACAAATTCTCCGGCTGTCATGCCTGATAAAATGGTCAGTGCGAGCTTGGGACCGACACCATTGGTCTTGATCAGTAAGCGAAATAACGCCCTTTCCTGCTTAGTGATAAAACCATAGAGTAGCTGTGCATCTTCACGCACCACAAAGTGGGTGTAGACCATAGTTTCATGATTAACTTCAGGCAGCTCATAAAAGCTAGTAAGCGGCATCTGCAACTCGTAACCCACACCGTTAACATCGATCAAAATTTCTGGTGCTTGTTTCTCAACGAGCACGCCCCGTAAACGACCTATCATCTGTACCGTCCGTATGTTCTTGCCGTTGCCCGGCCACTCAATGCAATTAAACTCTGGCTGGTGTGATAATGACACACAGCAACACCGAGTGCATCTGCGGCGTCAGCTTGTGGGGCTGCGGGTAATTTAAGTAGTTGTTGGATCATGTGTTGTACTTGGGCTTTCTGCGCTCGCCCCGTACCCACGACGGCACTCTTAATTTGAGTCGCACTGTATTCGGCCACAGGTAAATTGGCGACTGTGGCAGCAACAATGGCCGCGCCGCGTGCTTGGCCTAACTTGAGCGCAGAATCGGCATTTTTTGCCATAAATACGCGCTCAATCGCAAATTCGTCCGGTTGATACTGACGAATAATCTCAGTGATCCCATCAAATATTTGCTTGAGCCTGCCAGGCAGTTCTTCAGACGAAGTGCGAATACAACCACTGCCGAGGTAAATCTGATGCCGTCCCTGACATTGGATCACGCCGTAGCCTGTGATCCGTGAACCTGGGTCAACACCTAAAATAATTGCCATTCAATACCTTATATGGGATCTACATTTGCGTCCCTTGCGTCCCTGTTCCTACGTTAGCGTTTGCGAGCTAAAATTGGCATCAATTGACGCCCTAATTCAGCTCACAGTCAATCTAGCCTAGGCTTGCCATCACATCATCGGAGATTTCCGCATTATGATACACCTCTTGCACATCATCGTGATCTTCAAGGGTGTCGATAAGGCGCATAAATTTTTCGGCGGTTTCTAGATCAAGCTCAGCTTTCGTCGAGGCTATCATCGCGATTTCGGCATTATCCGCCACAAAATGGGCTTTATCGAGCGCCTCTTTCACCATATAGAAATCAACGGGATCGGTAAACACATCCACAGAACCATCATCATAGCTGACAATATCTTCCGCGCCCGCTTCAAGCGCCGCTTCCATCAATGCATCTTCATCAGTTCCCGGCGCATAGGATAACACCCCACGCTTAGTGAACAGATAAGAAACCGACCCATCCGTGCCTAAGTTACCGCCCGATTTACTAAACGCATTGCGCACACCGCTCACAGTCCGATTACGATTGTCCGTCATGGTTTCAACCATCACAGCAGTGCCGCCTGGGCCATAACCTTCATAGAGAATGGTTTCGAGTTGCTGGCCTTCTAATTCACCGGCGCCGCGTTTAATCGCACGCTCAACCGTGTCTCGGGTCATATTGCCACCGAGGGCTTTATCGATGGCGACACGTAATCGTGGATTAGAGTCGGGATCTGAGCCACCTTCACGGGCTGCAACGGTTAACTCGCGAATGAATTTAGTAAAGAGTTTACCGCGTTTAGCATCTTGAGCCGCTTTACGGTGCTTAATGTTGGCCCATTTACTGTGACCTGCCATGGGAAGTCTCCTCTACTTAGGTATCATCTAGGTGCCATCGCAAAGCTTATCAAGAGCCGAAGGTGGAATGAGACTAAATAACGGCTATTTACTTAAAGGATTGAACTAACAGATATTGATAAGCGGTGGAATGACAGTTCACTAAAACAAACCGAGGCTTATGCCTCGGTTTTCGGTACGACAAAAAATAACTGACAAGGGTTAACCCAAATCGACTTACACAAAAACGATTTACATAATGTCGATTTGAATAAGGTCGATTTACAAAAGTCGCCTTACAAAGCCCTCTTACAAAAGATCAGTCTTCCGCTTTAACAGCTTTCTCAACCACGGCAATACCAAGTTCAGCTAATTGCTGCGGATTGGCAAAACCAGGCGCGTTAGTCAGCGGACAAGCGGCAGTGGTGGTTTTCGGGAACGCCATCACATCGCGGATTGAGCTTGCGCCCGTCATCAGCATGATGATGCGGTCTAAACCAAACGCTAAACCAGCATGTGGTGGTGTGCCGTAACGCAGCGCTTCTAACAGGAAGCCGAACTTCTCTTTAGCTTCATCGTCAGTAATGCCCAGAATACGGAATACCGCAGACTGCATTTCTTGGTTGTGGATACGCACCGAACCACCGCCTAATTCGCAGCCGTTTAATACCATATCGTAAGCATCAGAAACACGATTTGCTGGGTTAGCTTCAAGTTCAGCTGCCGTTACACCACGCGGTGCGGTGAACGGATGGTGAACCGCGTGGAAGTTGCCGTTGATTTTCTCAAACATTGGGAAGTCAACTACCCACAGTGGACGCCATTCACCTTGCAATAAGCTAAAATCTTCGCCCGCTTTAAGACGCAGTGCGCCCATAGATTCGGCAACCACAGTCGCCTGATCTGCACCAAACAGGATAATGTCACCAGTTTGCGCGCCAGTGCGGCTCACGATTTCATTGACTATGCTTTCGTTTAAGAATTTTAGCACAGGTGATTGAATGCCTTCTAAGCCAAGGCTTAGGTCATTAATCTTCATCCACGCTAAGCCTTTAGCACCATAGATGCCAACAAATTTAGTGTAATCATCGATTTGCTTACGAGACAGCGCAGCGCCGCCCGGAATACGCAGTGCAGCAACACGGCCTTCTTCATCGTTCGCAGGACCAGAGAATACCGCAAATTCGACTTCTTTGAGTAAATCGGCAATGTCCACCAGCTCTAATGGGTTACGTAAATCTGGCTTATCTGAACCGAAACGACGCATCGCTTCGTTGTAGGTCATGCGCGGGAACTCGCCGAGATCGACGTTCAGCATTTCAAGGAACAGACCACGCATCATCTCTTCGGTTTTCGCCATCACTTGCTCAGAGCTCATGAAAGACGTTTCGATATCGATTTGGGTGAATTCTGGCTGACGGTCGGCACGTAAGTCTTCATCACGGAAGCATTTTACGATTTGATAGTAACGATCAAAGCCTGACATCATCAGTAACTGTTTAAACAACTGTGGTGATTGTGGCAAGGCAAAGAACTGACCTTTATAAGTACGGCTTGGTACTAAATAATCGCGGGCACCTTCTGGGGTTGCCTTGGTCAGGATCGGGGTTTCTATGTCTAAGAAACCGTTTGAGTCGAGGAAACGACGCACAGAACTGGTGACTTTAGCGCGGAAAATTAATCGCTGCGCCATTTCTGGACGACGTAAATCTAAGTAACGATACTTAAGACGTTGCTCTTCGCTGTTGTTCTGGTAGTTATCCATGCTCAATGGCAGTGGATCGGCAGCATTGATAATCGTCAAGGCTTGACCTAAGACTTCAATCTCACCCGTCTTCATTTGACCATTGACTTGGCTATCAGGACGGGCACGAACTAAGCCTTTGACCTGAACGCAAAATTCGGCGCGCAGCGTGCTAGCGACATTGAACACCTCAGGTAAGTCTGGATCATAGACCACTTGGATGAGACCTTCTCTGTCTCTTAAATCTAAAAAGACAACGCCACCCAAATCACGGCTACGATTAACCCAACCTACCAAGGTAACTTCTTGTCCAACGTGAGACTTATTGACGTCTCCACAATAATGACTGCGCATCTAACTCTATCCTTTATCCGGAAACCGGTGCTTTGGAAATAATCAAAACGAGATAAAAGCGGCATTATAGTAAAATAATGCCGATTACCAAAGTACTTCACACTTAGGCGGTGAAGTATCAAACAGTTTTACGCCCTTGACTAGAGGCGAACGCACTATCTGAGCATGAGCGTTCAAAAAAACATCAAGCTGAGCGATAACAACGCCCGCCGCTACTTTTTGCTTGGTACATCAGCTGATCGGCTTTTTTCAACAAACCTATCGCTGTGTCACCATCGCGGGGGTAAATCACCACGCCGATACTAACGGCGATGCTGACACTGACGCCTTGAATAAGCAAAGGGCTCGACAGTGCCTGTAGAATATTATCAGCAACTTGGGTTGCAGCATCGAGATCTTGAACACGATTTAGCAGGATAACAAACTCATCGCCGCCAAATCGCGCAACGGTATCGGATCCACGGATAACCTTGGTTAACTTTTGGGCGACCAGTACCAGTAATTCATCGCCAATAGGATGACCGTGTTGGTCATTGATTTGTTTAAAACCATCGAGATCGATGAATAACAAAGCGAAATGTGCCTGTTCTCTGCGATGAGATAGCAAAGCTTGGGTTAGTCTGTCATCAAGTAAGGCACGATTGGGCAACTGAGTTAAAGCATCATGATTAGCCACATGCAACAAACGTTTTTCTGCCACCAATCGCTGGGTGATCTCACGATTTAAGCGACGATTCACTAACAACACCGCCACCATCACTAAGCACAAGATTATCACGCCAAACACGATATAACGCAGCCATTGCAGATATTTAGCGCTCTCTGTCGCCACTGAAAATGACACCCAGCGCGTATATATTTTTTGCTGATGTTGAGCATCAACCAAAGCCAAAGCTTTATTAATCAGCGGCACCAGCGGCGCAAATTGAGGATAAACACCAATATGACTGTGTTGATCGGCGAGATCACTGAGCAGCGACATTTTTAGTGTCGGATAGTGGCTGGTTTTCAGCTCAGAAGCTAAAGTCACCACTTTATCGATAAACACATCCGCATTGCCATTCGTCACGGCCGCTAATCCGGCCTGCGTATTTGGCACTATGACTAACTTGAGCGAAGGCTCCAGACTCATCAATTGCGCCACCAAATGATATCCCTCAACCACAGCCACCCTTTGACCTGCGAGCTGAGCAATATTAAAAACCGAGACTTGTTCCAGTTGCGACACTAAGGCCCACGGCGATGGCCAATAGGCTTCACTAAACGCTAAACGCTGCTGGCGCTCCGCCGTTTGCGCGACACTGCCGGCTAAACTCACCTCGCCCTTTTGCAACGCCTCGATTAACGAATGCCAATCATCAAAGGCAACGGGCGTGAGCTTAAGTTTGAGTTGTTCCTTGAGCAATTTGACGATATCGCTATTGATCCCCGCAAACTCACCCTGTTCATCCATAAACTCCATCGGTGGCCATTGTTTTAGATAACCGACTTTGAGCTCGCCTACGCTTTCCACATAGGCCTGCTCAGCGGGGCTTAAGCTGACATGACGCTCAGCTTGGGTAAAAACATGATCTTTAGGATTGAGCATCCATTTATGTTCAATCTCAGCAAATTCTTGATTGCTAATACTGTTAAACCCATTGGCTATCCTCTGTGTAAGGCCAGCATCATCGCTACGGGTCAGCACATAAATGTTGGTGCTAAATTCGAGATCAGGATACTGGCTAAAGTCAGACCAGCCTTTATTGAGCAGTAAATAATGGGATGTCCATGCACCCGCGGCGATAAAACCGACAACTTCTCCAGACCTCGCCCCCGCCACCATGGCATCCATACTGTCGTAATAACGCAGTGACACTTGGGGTAATGCTTTACGCAAATCCACCAAATAAGGTGCTGTAGGCACCACACCAATACGTTTACCTTTTAAGCTGTCTAAATCGATTAACTGTTGCTGATAGAGAAAGAGTCGACTCTTCACCGTATATAAATGCCAAGCCTGAGTAAGGCCCGTTTTAACATCATCACTTTCTGGATAACCTATGTGGGCATCGGCGAGACCGCGACGAACATCGTTCACGCTGGAGTTCATATCACCAGAAATAAAATCAACGGCAATACCCGTTTTCTCAGACCACAGTTGCCACATGTCCACATACAAACCATGGGGTAAATCATCGACCCCTAAGTCCACAAAAGGCTCGGCGCCCAGTTGCATCGAAATAACAATCCCAGCTTGTTGACGTTGATAGCCAAGCCAACGTCGCTCCGTTTGCTGAATAAAGTGCGCATCGAGCGCAGTGAAACCTTTATTGATTTTATCGACTAATGCAAGATTGCCCTTTTGAACTGCAGGTACAAACTGCATCGCCTTAATTTGAAGGCGAGCAGTATTGGGAAAGTTTGCGGCAATCTCTTGGGATGAGTCGGGATCTTTCAAATAGCCTTCTAACCCCGCAAAGACTACGATCTCGCCCGCGGCGACCCCTGCCAATAATTTCTCACGACTTTCGTAGCGTTTAAACACAAGCTGCGGTTCGATACGGTGTAATTCCGCTTCATGGGATGAAGCCGCTACCACACCAATTTGAAAGGGGATCAGTTCTTTGATGGATTTTTTGCCCTGCAAGGATTTATGCAAATACAAAAAAGTGCCCACATCCGCAATGGGCACTGCAAAATCAAATTCTTGCTCTCGCTCTGGGGTTTTCCCCATGCCGATATGCACTTGCGCCTTACCTTGCCGCAGTTGATCAAGGGACTCGTGCCAGTGGCGCGCCACAAAAACGACTTGGGTATGGCTTTGTTTAGCCCACTCTTTCCATAAATCAACCAGTAATCCAGTCGGCTCGCCATCGTTGTCGACATATTGATAGGGAAAGCTATCCTCACCCATAACGATGATTAATGGCTCAGAGGACAACGGACTTGCCTGCCCCGTTATGCTCAAAAAACAGCTGCACAAGATCACAATTAAGTGGATCACAAACTTCAAGTTGAGCCCTTAGTACTTGATGTACATGTAACGATTTTGTTATCTATTAAGTATTAGACAAAAATTTATCGCAAATTACTAGCATGAGACTTGCTGCTAATCGCTCTGATTCGTTAAAATGCACAGTTGAATTCCCATGAAAAATCTCAGATGAACGTTTCTCAAGACACTATCTACGCTCAAGCGAGCGAGCATATTAGCGATTTCCAGTTTGATAACCGTGTAGCAGGCGTATTCAGTGACATGATCCGCCGCTCAGTGCCTGGATATGCGCAAATTATCAATACCATAGGCGATTTTGCAGATCGTTTCGTCATGCCAAATACTCAAATTTACGATTTGGGTTGCTCACTCGGTGCCGCGACCTTAAGTATTCGTCGCCAAATCCAAGGCCGCCAATGTCGCATTATTGCTGTAGATAACAGTGAATCTATGGTCGCACGCTGCCAAGAGAACCTGAATGCCTATGTCAGCGATACGGATGTCGATCTGGTTTGCGGTGATATTCGCGATATCGATATTCAAAATGCGTCATTGGTGGTACTCAACTTTACCTTGCAATTTTTACCGCCAGAAGACAGAGAAACCCTGATAGCGAAGATTTATCAAGGTCTGAATCCCGGCGGGATGTTAGTACTATCAGAAAAAATTCGCTTCGAAGATGCCCCGATCCAAACCCTATTGGAAGAGCAACATTTAGACTTTAAACGCGCTAATGGTTACAGTGAACTTGAGATCAGCCAAAAACGCAGTGCGCTGGAAAATGTCATGAAGCCCGACACCTTAACCACGCATCAACAACGACTCACCAGCCAAGGCTTTAGTCACTTTAGTCTCTGGTTCCAATGCTTTAACTTTGCTTCTATGGTGGCCATCAAGTGATCAGCTTTAGCTCGTTTTACCAACAAATCGCCGATTCGAATCTACAGCACTGGCTCGAAACCCTGCCGAGCATTTTAGGCAAGTGGCAACGAGATCATAAACACGGCAACCTGCCAAAGTGGGAAAAAGTGCTCAACAAGCTGCACTATCCAGCACCCGACCAAGTGGATTTTGTTGATAGCGTGACCGTCGGTAGCGGCGAGCAACTTAGCCCAGGCGAAAAAGAGAAGCTTGAAAACCTGCTGCGTTTGTTTATGCCATGGCGTAAAGGCCCCTTCCACATTCATGGCATCCACATCGATACCGAATGGCGCAGTGACTGGAAATGGGACCGCGTTAAGCAACATATTTCGCCGCTGAAAAACCGCACTGTGCTCGATGTCGGTTGCGGCAGTGGTTATCACATGTGGCGCATGTTGGGCTCAGGTGCCAAACGTGTCGTCGGTATCGACCCTTCACCGTTGTTTTTATGTCAGTTTGAAGCCGTCAAACGTTTAGCGGGCACACATCACCCTGTACACCTGTTACCATTGGGTATTGAAGAGCTGCCACCGCTCGATGCATTTGACACGGTTTTCTCCATGGGTGTTTTGTATCACAGACGTTCGCCTATCGATCACTTGTTACAGCTGCGTGATCAATTGCGCACCGGTGGTGAGCTCGTGCTAGAAACCTTGGTGATAGATGGCGACGAAAATGCCGTACTCGTGCCTCAAGATAGATATGGCAAAATGAATAATGTATGGTTCATTCCGTCCGTTGCCGCGCTCATGCTATGGTTAAAAAAGTGTGATTTCACTGATATCCGTTGTGTCGATACCGATGTCACAGCCCTTGCCGAGCAACGCCGTACCGACTGGATGCCCAACGAATCACTGGTTGAATACCTAGATCCTAACGACATCACCAAAACGGTTGAAGGTTATCCTGCGCCCAAACGCGCCACGATTATCGCGGTGAAAAATCAGCCTAATCAGGATTTAAACTAACCTTTTCAGTCTGAAGTAAGCGAATATCAGTCATTGCGTCCTCAAGGTTTGAGTTGGTAATGGCTGATATCAAAAGCCGAAAGATCACCATTCATCTAGTTAATCTGGAATATGTAAGTGTTCAGCAGCTTAGTGTAACTCCTTCCTTGAATAGCAATACATTTGCGACTCCCCCCCTTATCGTTGACATCCAGAACAGAACAGGGTTTCATGCATAACAATGACTTGAAGCTAACTCAATTGGATACTAAGTCAAAGTTAACTCATTCCATCACAGATGCAGAACACATAACCCATGTTAAAACCCACTTTACTGGTTAGCCTGTTTGGCTTGAGCCTTTATGTTACGAATGCCGCCTATGCGGCGCCAAGCCCTGTTCCCCTTTTAGTTGAACAATGCCTGCGTTTGCCAAGTATTGATCTTGCGACTGTGTTCGCCAATGCGCGTTTAACTGCGTCTGAATTAGCCTTGGCCCAGCGCGCGCTTATTTTTGAGCAACAGATGTTAGGGCTTAATAATATCAACGACAGACTCAACTATTACCGTGGGTTTAACTTACCAAGTGAGGAACGCGAGGGTCTACTGCAATGCCAGCTACACCTCGCCGACACCCTGTCGCAACTTCTCAGCCAAACTGAATTGAGCCAACTAGCCTACGCCTTAGCCCAAGGCAATGCAGAACAAATACTACTGAGCCAACAGCTTAAACAATTGCTACAACAACATTGGAGCGCCGAGGAGAAAGCGAAATTACATACTGCACAAGCCAGCATAGGCCAAGGGTTAGGCAGTCAACAATTTAGTCTTGCCTTCAATGGCAGCCAATGCCAACCTGAAGTGACTCAGCAGCAACATCTGCATAAAAAAGAGGATAAAAGTGACGAGCCGAAGCCCGACAGTTCAAAGCAGAGCGACTTTTCTGGCACTATCGCCAGTTACTTACTGACGCAGGAAAACGCCGTATGTCGCCAAAATGTATGGCAGGCCTACCAAGCCAGAGCCAGTGAAACCAATCAAACGGCGTTAGAGCGAATTGCTGAGCAGCGCCAACAAGCCGCCACTGCTGCAGGCTTTACCGATTACAGCGCATTAGTGCTTAGTTCGCAGCAGTTATCGTCCCCTGAATTAGTCAAAGCTTTTCTTGATAGCCAAACCCAAGATCTGCAAGTGGCTCCCTGGGATATTGGGCGAACCCTGTCACAACAAGCATCAGCCAAGGTGCCGACATGGCAAACCTCTGACGTCTTGAGTCGCAGCTTTACTTATCTGCAAGTGTTTGGTTTGCAGTTTGAGACCATAGAAACCGCTAAGGTCGATAAAATACCTGCCGATCCCAATCGGCCACATATCGTCAGGGTCTACCACCAGCAAAGATTGTTAGGTGAAATCTATGTGGCGTATAACCCAAATCCACAGCAAGGTAGTCAACAGCAGACATTGCGTCAAAGTGTACTCGGCCAGCAATTTGGACAACAAGCTTTAGATCTCAAGCCACAGCTGAGTAACTACAAAGACATTGAGCAATTAACCGAGTCTATCGCAGAGGCTGTCACTTCTCTTGCTAAAGCGAGCCATTTCTACCTCAACAATGCCATGGGACAGAGTCAAGATAGCTATTTTGTGGCGAGTCTTTGGTTAGCAGAAGTACTGCGCCATCAACTCTTTCCGCAGTTTGAGCACACCTATTTACAGGAGCGTGAAACACTGGCTAAAGCTTATTCGAAGCAGCTTAAAGTCTTTCGCGCTAAGGTTGCAGTCAACTTTTACCAAAACTCAAGTGCACAAGTCTACCCCGATCTCGGTGCGGAGTTTAATGCTAGCTTTGGTCAAGACTGGCCACAAACACAGGATTATCCTTATAGCTTCAATGCTATCGCCAACGAAGGACCGCTCTACTACCAATCACTCTGGCAAGCATCGCTAGCCCAGCTGATAGCTCAATCCACATTCAACTGCCAAGACAAACTAAAATTATTCAATGTATTAGTCATCAATGAAGACGCTTTAAGCTTCAGTGACCAATTAAAAGCGGTCATTGGCGCCCCCGTTGATAGTTCTGCGCTGATCCAAAGGATCTCAAATAGCGCCGCTTCAGAACATGCTGACAGCTCCAACACCCAAGCTTTCGACGCAATAGGTTCTTGTGCGTTTTAAGTGTGAATGCTTAGGATGTGTTTGTGACTCGCTCGGGCGCAAACACTGAAAATCGTCATGATTAGCCTCTCTATCCCCTCAATAACTTAGCGCGACATAGTTAGCTGTATGTCGTGAAAACGACTGACTCTATGATATTTAATTGAAAAAGTCGTAAGAAGTGGCCACTATAAGCCCCAATCTATCGTTTTTTTGAGATTATAATGACTCGAGCTAAATCTACCTTAGAACAATGGCGTATTTTGCAAGCGGTGGTCGATTTTGGCGGCTATGCCCAAGCGGCCGAAAAACTCAACAAGAGTCAATCGTCACTTAACCATGCCGTTGCCAAATTACAGCATCAGTTAGGTATCGAGCTACTCGAAGTCAAAGGCCGTAAAGCCTATCTCACCCCGCAGGGCGAAGTGCTGCTGCGCCGCTCACGGCATGTCACCCAAGCCGTTAACGAGTTAGAACAACTTGCGAGTAATCTCGAACAAGGGTGGGAGCCGACACTCACGATTGCCCGTGAAATTATCTATCCGATGGAAAGCTTAGTGTGTGCCCTCAATGCGTTTCTACCCCACAGTCGTGGCACTCGAATCATCATGCTGGACTCAGTGATCACCGGCACTCAAGAGCTCATTCTGCAGAGTAAAGTCGATATTGCTATCTGTGCAGGGGTGCCGCCTAAAGGGTATTTATCCGAACCCTTATGTGAACAAGAACTCTACCTCGTCTGTCATCCAAATCACCCACTCGCTGACTTAGGCACAATTGAAGACGATAAACTACTGGCACAATATTTACAGTTAGTGATTAAAGATACTGGAGTGCAATCCAACATTGATATCGGCTGGCTCAAAGCTGAGCAGCGCTGGACTGTCTCTAACTTCCATGAAGCTAAAGTCATTTTAAATCAAGGCATTGGTTTCTGTTGGATCCCCTCTTTCTTAGTCCAAGAAGAATTGGCTTCGGGTAATCTAGTACGTTTACATCTTGAGGGCAGCCAAAAACGTCGCATCATGTTGAGCTTAGTGATCCCTAAAAGAGATCAACAAGGGCCTGCATCAAAACTGCTTGCTTCCTTGATTTTAAAACAGCATGGAATTGAAACGACGAATAGTCATTAACAGCAAGATACAAAAAGAGTTATCAATTCGAGTGAGCCAAATGATAAATGCCAACTGCTGATAAAATGCTTAGTTCTTAGTGGTACTGAGAGGTTGTTTCGAAAAAGATGATGAACAGCGAATCATGGGAATAGTTAAAGCCTAATCTTACACACTAAAGTCGACATAGCGTGCTTGTTGATAACCCAAATATTGCGGCTGAATAAATCCCGTCTCCTGCAAGAGGTCATCCTCAACATATAACTCGCTCTGCAAAGACACATTCGTATTCGCGCTAGCACTGATATTTGAAGACTGCTCATTTACATTGTTTGCGGACAAAACATCCGTAGATTGCAAATTGCTAGGCAGATCATTTGAAGATGCCAGATAAGAAGGCTGAATATTGGCTTGCGACGTCATATCGACACGAGCTGAAGGTCCGGCACTAGCTTGTGCAACCGCGGCATAATAACGGCTTGCAACACTATCGGATCTTGAGATAAAACCCGTCGCTAAATCCGCTGAAGTTGAAGCTTCTCCAAATGCTAAAGTTGCGGTCGGTGGCTCAATCGTTTCCACTGTGGTCGATGTAATGACTGAGTCACTGATATCAGAAGAGGTTTTCGAACCCGTATCAATGACTCTCGTGTTGACCGTTTGCGCTTCGATCGCTTGTTTTAGCTTATCAAGCGCAGTAGAGGCGGGGGTGAATACAGCCTCTTGGGGCTGAACAATATTACCGGACTCATCAACATCTCCCGTCACTACAGGTGTATGTTTTTCTAACGGTGGCAACTCTTTGATTTGTGCATCTGCGTCTATTAATGTTTGAGCCGTTTGCAAGTCAACAATTTGTTTTTGTCGCTCCTCTGCCAGCATCACCTTAGCTTCATTCATTTTTTGCAAGGCTTCCGCGGCAACACGGATATCCGCTGATGACGGGTCAACAGGAGCCATTGCTGCGGCATAAACTTGCTTCATTTTGTTTATCGTTGCAAGCGGGTCGCCTCCCACTGGAGAGACATCAATCTGCACTTCGCCATCGGTGGCGTAACGTTGGCCATCAGCACCCTTTTCATACTTAAAACTCGGGCTCTGAGCGTATTGTCCTCCGACGGTTGCATGGGCATGCTCATGGGCTTTAACCTCTGAATCTCGAGTTTTAAGTTCATCGACTTGCTGTTGCTGTTGAGCCTGTGCTTTTTCTTGGGCTTGTATCTCTTGTTCCTGAGCCTGCTGAACCAGTGATTGCTGCTTTGCCTCTTCCGCTGCTGCTATTTGCTGTTTCCGCGATTCTTCTTCCTGTACTTGCTTTTCAAGCTGATTATCATTTGGAGCAAAGACAGCAGCTAAGACTTGTTGACTATCATCTGGGTTAGACGCTGTCGCAGGAACATCTACAGGACTAGCTTGAGCCTGAGCTTCACCAAAAACTTGAGTAAATTGCTCTAACACAGTCGGTTGAACAACATCATTGCTAGCGGATTGATCTGTGGCTTGCGTAGAGTTTGACTGACCAACAGGCCCAGCACTCGTTGCTACACTCTTATTTACAGCACTCTTATTTACAGAACTGTTGATTGCAGAATCAGTCGTAGTGGGATCAACTAACGCAGCTCCAGTAAAGACAGTTTGTGGTCCAAACACTGCCGCTAAATCAGGCATTATTGGAGAAATATCACCTGTATTGGATGGATTGAAAGCAGGAATATCAGTACCAGTAGTGCCAATTGATGGACTCAGAGGCGTAAAAATATCAACGGGAATATTGCTCGTTACACTGAGATTTGGACTTATTGTAGCCAAGGAATTTACCCCAAGTCCGCTATTACTCGCCCCCGCGACAAGCGAAAATACCTGAGTAGAAATAGGTGCCGCAATCTGTCCCCCGCGCACACCAGAAATGGATCTTGGTCCTGTTAACAAACTAAAACTCGCATCGGCATGTAAGCTCGCTCGATCATTTAACGTATTTACCTGAGGATTGCTCCTTGGCGTTGGTACGGAAAAAGGAGCGACCTCGAGTGCTTGGCTTGCACCATTCAGTACAGGAAGTACAGATGAAACAGCACTAGAGGCAGCAAAAGACACATTCGGTGATAAGTGGAGAGATTGGGAAACGTTAGCAGCTAATGAAGTAATAGGCGTGGCTTGAACTGGAGCAGATGAAGTTCCAGTAACCTGCAGTTCATGGACACCACTCGCTTCAATTTTTGCGGAGCCTGCAGTGTGAGCGCTGGCTCCTTGATAAGTGCTATTAGCGTGACTCTGGCTTATATTCGAGCTGAGCATCTTATCATGTGCCGAAAATGAAGAGGATGGCGCTCCAACCTTAGGTGATAGCGCCACAACCGACATTATATTTACACCTTAATATTAATGATCGAACCTATCGTTTCAGAATCAGTTTCAATCACTTCTGTTGACGCTTCCCCTTGTCTTAATGACTCATTAGCGGTAAGTAATGCCGAGGTTTTATCAGGCTGCGCAACATCTCTTGTAGATTCAGCCGGAGTCGCACTTTGAGTCGGTGTAGGTTTAGCCACATCTATTGTTGCTTGAGTGAGCCCAGATTGAGCACTTTGCAAGCCTTGCAGACCGGATGAATAAGCAGATTGGATTTGCATAACGGTATTCCTGCACGCTGTGATTAATGGGTCAATTATTGACCAATCACCTGCAAAAGTACAGGTTTTATCCGCATTCTCAGCATTTATTTACGGCCAGATTTATCCTGTGATCCAATTAGCTTCCCAATCCTTAAATACGGGATTAAAACCCTGCCGTTGCATCTGTTCGATAACTTGCTCGACACTGCGATCATCGCTTATCTCAAATTGATCGAGTTGACTGTCGGGTGCTTGATAGCCGCCCGGTTGTGTCGAACTACCCGCACTGATTTGAGTAATTCCAAGTGGCAAAAGATTATCCCTCAGCTCAGGGCTTTCCCTTGTCGACATACTGATATCAAGCTGATGATTAAAAAGTCTAAATGCACAAATCATTTGCACTAAACCTAAATCCGATAGCATAACTTTTGGGGTGATCCCGCCAGTACAAGGCCTTAACCTTGGCAGCGAAATACTAAAGCGAGTGCGCCAATAGCGACGCTCTAAATAGTCAAGATGATATCCCATCATTAACGCATCTAAACGCCAATCATCCAGCCCCAGTAATACCCCAAGACCAATTTTATCGACCCCCGCCGCCGCAACTCTATCCGGTGTTGCTAAGCGATAGGCAAAATCCATTTTTTTACCTCGGGAATGATGGCTAGCATAAGTCTCGGGCTGATAGGTCTCCTGATAAATCATCACAGCATCTAAACCTAGCGCGACTAACTGGCGATAATGGTCCTCACTCATGGGCTGAACCTCCATCGCCAAATGGCTAAATTGCTGCTTTACCAGAGGCAACATTTGCTTGAAATAATCGATACCAACCTTAGTTTCATGCTCACCTGACACCAGTAAAATAGAATCGAAGCCCCTATCTTTGATAATGGCTATTTCAGCCATCAACTCTTGCTCATTCAAGGTTTTGCGTTTGAGTTTGTTACTCATGCTAAAGCCACAGTAATCACACTCATTAGCGCACAGATTCGAGACGTATAGCGGTAAATACATGCCCAGATTCGCGCCAAATCGCTGCCGCGTAAGCGCCGCTGAACGTTGTGCCATGGTTTCGATATAAGGTTCCGCCGCAGGTGATAACAAGGCCAGTAAGCTACGTAAATCTCCTGCTGGACTCACTAACGCCCGCTCAACATCTTGGGCAGTGCAAGAATACAAATCGAGTAACAGTTTATCCCGTGGGATGTTGGTAAATTCCGCGACAAAACTCATTGGTTTAAAAATCCTGTTAGAGGACTAGTATGTACCGCGCCCGTTTGTACTCGGCCAAGCCCAGCTTCAAAGGCCCGTCTGCCGCATTGCACCGCCTCCTTAAAACACTCGGCCATCACTATCGGCGACGCGCTGCTGGCGATGGCGGTGTTGACGAGCACCGCATCGGCGCCCAGCTCCATTGCCCGCGCAGCCTGCGAAGGTGCGCCAATGCCGGCATCGATCACCACTGGCACCCGCGCCTGCTCTATGATGATTTTTAAAAAGCTTTCAGTGACTAAACCTTGATTACTGCCAATCGGACTCGCCAGTGGCATAACCGCGGCGCAGCCCACTTCTTCTAAACGACGGCACAGCACAGGATCGGCATGCACGTAGGGCAACACGATAAAGCCTTTCTCACAGAGGATTCTAGCCGCCTCTAAGGTTTCTATCGCATCGGGCATTAGGTACTTAGGATCCGGGTGGATTTCGAGCTTAATCCAATGAGTTCCCAGCATTTCACGGGCAAGCTCAGCCGCAAACACCGCTTCCTTGGCGTTTCTCGCCCCCGAAGTGTTAGGCAATAGCCGGACACCCGCTTGACGTAACGGCGTGAGTAAATCATCAAGCCCCATTTTAAAATCAATTCTTTTCATCGCAACTGTCACTAACTGCGATTTTGAAGCCGTTATCGCCTCAAGCATCACTTGGCTATTGCTGAATTTTCCCGTTCCGGTAAATAACCGTGATTCAAACTCCACATCGGCAATCATTAACATACTAGCCTCCCGCTACAGCTGAAAAAAGTTCCAATTTATCTTCATGTTGGCAGAGAATAGATTGCCAGCGATTACGCGGAATCACCTCAGCATTCAACACGATAGCAACCGAATCGAGTGCAATATTTTGTGCGAGGATCACAGCCTCGAGTGACGTCGGTTCAGATAACGACTGCGGGAGATTGTTTATGTGAATTAAAATCATATCAAACCTCAAGATTATCTTTATTTGATGATAGATAAGCCCCTTTGGGACCACACACGTCACAGTGGGGATCCCGCGTTAATACAGCAGCAGTCCACGCAAGTGATTTAGCGTCAAAGCGCCAAAAACGCCCCAACAAGGCATTTTTCGGTTCATCACAACCGCTGTCCACACTCAGCAAGAGTTGCATTGCCACCAAAGATTGCATTGACGCCATCACGCCCACGCTCGGCCCGAGTACGCCTTGGGTACTGCAGCTCTGCGACACTCTCGTCTGTGCGGGGAAAATACAGTGATAGCAACCACCAGAGGGGAGCTGCATTTGATCGACCGCAAACAATTGGCCGCTAAATGCTGCGATTGACGCACTAACTAAAGGTAAAGCAACTTCGATACAGCAGCGATTAATGAATTGGTGAGTCTCAAAGTTATCTGTGCAGTCAAGCACGAGCACTCTTTTACCCTGTTGTTTTAATTGTAAAACCTCAGCGAAGTGATGAGCTGATGTCTCAGCACTAAATGCTGTTTCATGGGCAGTAACAGTGCACTGCGGAGCTAAGCCTTTGAGCTTTTGCTTGGCAACTCGCGCCTTATTGAGTCCAATGTCGGCATCGGTGAATAGCAATTGTCTTGGTAGATTCGAAACTTCAACCTTATCCATGTCGATTAAGGTCAAGTTGCCAATGCCAGCACAAGCCAGATACTGCGCCGCCAATTGCCCTAAGCCGCCAAGCCCTACAATAACAACGCTGGCGTCGACCAATTGCAATTGCCCTGCCTCACCGACCTCTGGCAATAAGACTTGCCGAGAATAACGCATGAAATCAGCATCACTGAGTGTATGAGCGCTTTGGGTTCCGTCGCAAAGAACCTCTGCGTAAGAAAACGGTGTTTTTTTACTCATGCTTAGCAACCAACTCATACTTTACAGCCAGTTCTTCAGACAAGCTAAATTGCTCCCAAGCTTGGCTCAGCTCTGCAAATGCTGCGACTGGATCCTGAGCCTCGGTTATAGCCCGCACCACAGCAATATTGCCCACCCCTGTGGCTTTCACCTTTGCCAGATTATCTAAATCAATACCGCCAATGGCGACCAAGGGATAATGGTCTTGGAGTAACGCCACATAGTGTTTAAGTTTTGCGAGCCCTTGGGGCGCCGAAGGCATTTGCTTCGTCGTGGTTGGGAATATATGCCCAAGGGCGATGTAAGATGGCGAATATTGATGCGCCAATAGCAACTCGAAATAACTGTGGCTGGATATACCTAATGCGAGCCCTGCCGACTGAATGGCCGCTAAGTCGGTAACGGCGAGATCTTCTTGGCCTAAATGTACCCCAAAGGCATGGTATTTTATCGCTAACTGCCAGTGATCATTGATAAAAAGCTGCGCATTAAAATGCTTACCTAAGGCAATGGCCGTTTGAATTTGTGCTTCTAATTCCGAGCCAACTAGCTCTGATTCGCCGAACTCACTCATATCTGTTTTTATCCGTAACTGCACGGTTTTAACGCCCGCAACTAACAAACTTTCCAGCATGGTTAAATCACTCACCACGGGATAAACACCAAGATCGGCATCGAGAATTTTAAAACCGTGGGATGAGATGTATTGCGGCAGCGTCGAGGCTATTCTTACCTGAGCGGTTGCCTGATCTGTTGCAGATAAAACTGTTGCAACTAAATCACTTCTAATATCAAGGTGTTGGTTGAGTTGATGACTAATAAAATTGCCATCACACAGCCTTATCTTTGCATAGCGGGACAAGTCATTGGGCCACCCCATACGGGCCAACGGCCCTGGACCTTGCCCTAAGCCAATTGCCGCGCTTAAGCCATGACTCACATAGGCTTTCGCAACGACCACCGCATCTTGCAATACAAAACCCTGCGCTAACACGGCGGTAATGGCCGATGACAGAGTGCAGCCGCTACCATGATTATGACGAGTATTAACCCGCTGGCTTGCCAACCAGAAACGCCCATTTTGATGCAGCTCAGAGCTAGCGCGTACTTGATGGCAAACCAGATAATCCTCGGCAAGCTCAAAATCCCAGCCGTTGCTATCGAGAGTGCTAACATGAACGTTAGCCTGAGTTTGAGCATGAGTATCATCAAGAATATCAGTGCTACCACTCACATCGCCCCCTTTAGCGAGCACACTGCAATCTAAACTCTGGGATAAAGCCTGTGCTGCAGCAGCGAATTGTGCTTTCGTTGAAACATCACTGTGAGTTAACCGCCCAAGTTCAAGCACATTGGGTGTGATAAGTTCGATTAAACCTTTGAAAGGCCTAAAATCTAAGGCTGATTTAGCCGTACTTTTTATATCCTGACAGTTATCTACTGCTAATGCATCGCCACAACTGGCGACCATCACAGGATCGACAATGACAGGCACAGATGAATAGTGGATTTTAAAACTCGCGATCCAATCTGCCAGCAATGCCACTTGAGTTTGATCTGCCAGTAAGCCGATTTTAATTGCTTTGGGTGGCAAGTCTGAAAGTAAAGTGGTCAACTGAGCCATTAACATCGCCGCTGATACGGGCTCGACTAAAGTGACCGCCACTGAGCTTTGCGCCGTCACTGTGGTGATCACGCTGCAACCGTGACAACCCAAATCTTGAATCGTGGCCAAGTCCGCCTGAATACCGGCACCGCCGCCGCTGTCTGAACCAGCTATAGTCCAAACAATCGCGGGGCGCTCGGTATTCATGGGCAATTTCCCCCCATGAATACCCTGCATAATTAGGCTTCCTCAGCTTCGGCGACGAGCTTGTCTTTAACGTGATAAATCTCGGCGCCCGAGGCAGCAAATTGTGCCGATTTTAGCGCCATTGCCGCTTCCAACTCCTGCGGCGTCTTGATTGTGACTTGCATAGCTTGGGCAGCCGCTTCAACTTGCTCCGCCTTCGCTTGTGCCGCCTCTAAGCCAGCGGCATAGGCGCGAACATCTTGGGTGATTTTCATCGAACAAAATTTAGGGCCGCACATAGAGCAAAAATGCGCGACTTTAGCGGATTCCTGCGGTAAAGATTCATCGTGATAAGCACGCGCGGTTTCAGGATCGAGTCCTAAATTATATTGATCTTCCCAGCGGAATTCGAAACGCGCCTTTGCCAGCGCATTGTCACGAATTTGCGCACTCGGATGACCTTTGGCCACATCGGCGGCGTGGGCAGCAATCTTATAAGCAATCAAACCTTGCTTAACATCTTGTTTATTCGGTAATCCTAAGTGTTCTTTTGGTGTTACATAACACAACATGGCGCAGCCGTACCAAGCTATCATGGCCGCGCCTATGCCGGAGGTGAAATGATCATACCCAGGGGCGATATCGGTGATTTGTGGGCCAAGGGTGTAAAACGGCGCTTCGTCGCAGTGAACTAACTGCTTGTCCATGTTCTCTTTAATAAGCTGCATCGGGATATGTCCCGGCCCTTCGATAATGGTTTGTACGTCGTATTCCCACGCGATTTTGACTAGCTCACCTAAGGTTTCAAGCTCTGCAAACTGGGCAGCATCATTAGCGTCGGCAATCGATCCGGGACGCATGCCATCACCTAAAGACAGGGATACATCGTAAGCGACGCAAAGCTCACAAATCTCACGAAAATGGCTGTAGAGGAAGTTTTCCTTGTGGTGACTCAGGCACCATTTAGCCATGATTGAACCGCCGCGGGAAACGATCCCAGTAACGCGTTTAGCCGTCATAGGTACATAACGAAGCAGCACACCAGCATGAATAGTAAAGTAATCAACACCTTGCTCAGCTTGTTCAATCAAGGTATCGCGGAACACTTCCCAGGTTAAATCCTCTGCCACGCCGTTCACTTTCTCCAGCGCTTGATAAATCGGCACTGTGCCAATGGGCACTGGCGAGTTACGGATGATCCACTCGCGGGTTTCGTGGATATAACGACCTGTGGATAAATCCATTACCGTATCTGCGCCCCAACGGGTAGACCAGACGAGCTTTTCCACTTCTTCCTCGATGGAAGAGGTCACCGCCGAATTACCGATATTGGCGTTCACTTTCACCAGAAAGTTACGCCCGATGATCATAGGTTCGGCTTCGGGATGGTTAATATTCAGCGGAATAATCGCGCGGCCACGGGCGACTTCAGCGCGGACAAATTCGGCGGTAATCGGTTCGCCGACTAAGGCACCAAAAGCTTCGCCCTTGGCTTTACGATTGAGGATTTCATCCTGTACTTGCGCAAGTGCCATGTTCTCGCGGATCGCCACATATTCCATTTCGGGCGTGATAATCCCTTGACGGGCATAGTGTAATTGACTGACTCGTTTACCCTGCAGCGCTCTGCGTGGGCGGACAATTGCACTCGAACCCGCCTCAAAACGCAGATGTTCTAAACCGTCATCGGCGAGTCTTTGTTGGGTAAAATCGGAGGTCGCGCAGTGTAATTGCTCTGTGTCGTTGCGGGCTAGAATCCAGTTTTGTCTTAATTTACCAAGGCCTAGACGCACATTGATGTCAGCCTCAGGATCGGAATAAGGTCCAGCGCAATCGTACACGCGGATTGGCGGATTTTTTTCCATGATAGGCGCATCATCAGTACCACCAACAAGCGTGTCAGTCTGCAGAATTTGCCGCATACCAACGCGTATATCGGCACTGGAACCTTCAAGATAAATCTTTTGTGAATTAGGATGTTGCAGCGGCGCTAACGTATCGATAAAGGCTTGAGCCTGCGCGCGAGTTTCGCGGCGACTTGGCGCCTTAGGCACGGTTGATTGACTAGACTCAGTCGATTTATTAGGGATTGTCGATTCTGGCGCTGTGATTTCTATCGCATTGGCAGCTACAGCTGGGTTTGGGTTTGAACTGGACATAAGCAATCTCACGTTAAAAAATGGAGTTGCTTGTCTGGAGAATTGAGTTGTTGATAGCTGGACATGGCAATCAATTTTTGTGGCCAACACTGGCTTCAAAAATTGAGTTACCCTGCTCAATAACGATTAAATCTAAACATTAAGGCTTAAAACACTGCTGAGTAAACAGGTGTTCAAGCCGTCTATTTTAGCGATTTAATGTATGTTATTACGCTTGTTTCCTTCGCAGGTTTTAACCTGATCAGGTTCAACGGATCCCGAATAAACGGTCTCAGCCAAGAGGCACTCCGACAAGATGAGTGCGCAGTATAGACAGAAGCGGCAGCAACAAACAAGGAAAAAAGCAATTAAAAACCTTAACCACCAATCCAAAATAAAGAATCACAAATTATTGTTTTTAATTGAAAAAATTAAATAAAAATAAAAAAGTCATAATTGGCGTGAAAATAGATCATAAAAGAAAGTCACTATTTATGGGGTTTGAGCATCATTTTATTTAATCGAGATTGAATGGCATCATCAATAGCTTGATTGATTTTTTTGCCACTACAGTCAAATGGGAAGCCTAAATTTTCGGCGTATGGATTAACTTGAGTGCCGACTTGTACCACGCGATAACAAGTATCACCTTTACGCACAATACGATTTGGATCTAAGGGTAAATCTAGGCTCGTTGTGCCACCGAAATCATCGGCGTTAGGGACAAATAATACTTCCATCTCTGGGCTCATTTCACTCATATTCGATTTCCGGGTGAATTTATCGGCCTGTTCAATGACGAGATCATCAAGCGCTTGCTCGCGCTGACGTTCAAAATATTGCTGAGTGAATAAACTCATGCTTGAGCTTGTCGCTATTGTGTTCTCACCTTCTGCTGCGGGCGAGCTCTTAGCGCCAAGCTGCGGCTTTATTTCTGTGGTATCAAGCGTATTCGTTGGTTTTTTTGCAGTCACTTCAGCGGGCTTTACTTCACTTTGGGCACTTGATTGAGTTCTCTTTGATTGAGATTGGCTCGATTGAGTGATGTTCGGTTTAACAGTATCCGGCTTCACTTTTTCCGACTCTACTTTTTCAGAGACGGCCTTTTCGGGTGCTATTGTTTCAGGCATGACCTTTTCAAGTATTGGCAGAGGCTTCACTTGAGTTTGAGGTGTGGGAACAATTGTAGGCGTAACAGAACTTGTCGCTTCAGTCTTATACTCGGCCTTGATCTCAGTTTCGGACTCTGAGGTTTCGGCTTTCTCTACCGCGGGAGCATAAATAAAGTAAGCCTTGATCGCTGTCACTTTAGGGCCACGGCTTTCTATTTCCTTCAATCCAAAGGGATTTAACTGCGGGCGCCACAAAATGCAGATAAGTAAAAATAAACACGCATGCACTAAGAGCACAAAAAATAACAAACTGAATCCCTTGAAATACGGCTGACGAGCACGCAAAACGGATCCCGTCCCCAATCCCTGAGCACTAGTTTGTATCGTCCTAGACAGTTCAGGTTTGGATTCAGATTCAGAAACCAATTTATCTTGATCTTGATGTTCAGCACGGATTTCTTGCAGTACCAAATCTTGGGCTTGCTCTTGGTCTATAGCTTGGGTGTCATGCTCAGTGACTAAAAAGCCTGCACCGCTATTGAAAGCTAATGGCTCCGCATTAGTTGTAAAAACAGGCGTTTGAGCAGCATCCAGTTCACCGAGCTGATGATCAAAGGCGATAAAAGTCTCACCTTCTGGCGATGTGACCGAAATCAGCAAAGCACTATCGACATCATCTCCAATCGCTATCGCTGTAGGAGATGCTGTCAATAAAAGCGCGGCCTTGGGTTGATGTTGAAAAGGCAAAATCCATCCTTAGGTTTTGTATAGTATCCATTGATTTCAATGATGCTTAACGTGGAACGATTACACTCTAATTCAATATCAATCCAATATCGGGTTGGTGAATATTGAAAGCGAATTATCTATTGATTGCATTTACTTACGAGTGCTCAACGCAGATTAGAGGAGGCAAACAGAGCAAAGTTCAATGCGAATGCAACCTGCTACAAGCACAGTACTTTACGCCAGTGCTTGATAAGTCACTTGCCAGTTAAGACAAATAAGGCTGGGAATTGGGATCATAATCGCGCTAAATTGAATGTTAAATCTCACGTCTTGAAGCGAGTAGCATCATCAATGCGATGCGCTGATGGGAGTGCAAGACGGCGTTAAAAATCTAAAAGATGAAAAATAGAAGCCAACCATAAATTTAAGCTTACAAGTGTACGCTTAAATATGGTGATTTATTTTTCTAACTGATAGACTCAGTCATTATCGTTTACGAGTGTGTATCTACCATGTCGAGTCAAAGTGTTACCGAACAGCCAAACACAGTTAAAAACCCGGTAAAATCTGGACCATATAGTATCAAAGAAGAGATCGCTAACAGTGTATCCCATGGCCTAGGTGTCATTGCGGGGATTGTGGCATTGGTACTCATGCTGCTTAAAGGTCAAGATCACCTAACGCCAATTCAACTTACGGGCGTAACCATTTATGGTGCGAGCATCATAGTGCTTTTCCTATGCTCGACGTTATATCACAGTGTTAGCCATTCAGGCTGGAAACATAAACTGAAGATCGCCGATCACTGCGCTATTTACTGTTTAATTGCAGGGACTTACACACCTTTGATGCTGATAAGCTTACAAGGCACGCAGTCGGTAGTGATTTTAACGGCCATTTGGTCGCTTGCAATTGGTGGGATCCTATTTAAGACACTGTTTATTCACAAATTCAAAAAGTTAAGTTTAGTCTTGTATCTCGCTATGGGCTGGCTATGTGTCACTGTGATGGGTGATTTAACGGCGGCGATGTCAGAGGTAGGCTTTAATCTATTAATCTTAGGCGGGTTATTTTACACCTTAGGAGTTGTGTTCTACGTCGGTAAACGCATTCCATTCAACCATGCCATTTGGCATTTGTTTGTGCTCGGCGGTGCCATGAGTCACTTTCTGTGTATTTATCTGACTGTTATTTAAATGACTATGATTTAACTGATAGTGATTTAACTGGCTCTGATTTAAATGACTGTGATTCAGCTGACGGTGATTTATCTATGGGTCAAAGCTAACAGTCGTTAATTATCTATTCATGCACTTCATCGAACACTCTCTCAAACACTGCAATCAAGTACGGTTATTCAATTCAGTAAACAGCGACGCTAATAGCGTCGCTTGTTCTGCTCTGCCACACTGGCGCCAAAGCGCAATAATACATTCTGCGGTACACAAGCCCCCTTCTTGCTGATTACGCCGCAATATAAAGGCGGATTCAGGCATAAGTGGCGGCAAACTGACTCGTGCGGCTGTTTTGAGATAGGGACTCTGGCGCAGCATCTTACGCGCCTCCTGCCAGGTCGCATCTAAAATCACCACTTGGCTAGGCATTCGTTGTGTTGCTATGAGTGTGGATTGCGCTGGTGCTAATAACGTTTGTGCGTTCGAGAGCGCTGGCTCAGTATCACTTGCAGGAAACAACAGCTTGGCTTGCTGGGATGCGAGCATTGCCACTAAATTTTTATCAGGTGCCGTTCTCGACCAGACGATGCTTTTCACCTCTTCAGGGAATGCGGCTAACGCAAGTTGGCCAGTATTCGTTTTGCGAGTTAACTCGCGTTCGTGGGTCAATAAAATAATCTGCATTGCCTTCCCTGCTGCGGCAAAAGAGTGAGAAATTGTCTTAAACATCCACTGAGTCAGGCACAGACTCGAAGCACATCCACTTAAAAAATCAGGTTAAAATAACGGCGTTCAATCGCCAATAAACCAAGAAAACTAAGTTTGACATGAAATAAAATCATAGTTTAAAGTTATGATTTAAAAATGATAAAACTTAAAAAAATTCCAACACTATCTTTTTTAGCAGAAAAGTTTCACGCTCTATTGATTGGCCTTTATGGGGATGATTACGCTGAATATCTTCATTATGGGCGATTGCTTGATGAATATTGAGCCATTCAGGCCGCATGCCATTTTTAATCTCGTGGGCTTCTAATCGAGTCTCACCTAAACCACGCTCGCCCAAGGTGGTGTCGATACGGCACACATAACAGAATGACTCCATGTGCACCACGTTCGCCCCCTCACGGTACCAAGGTCGAAACTCTTCGTAACGACCAAAGGGGGCTAACACTTGAATATCTAAGGCGCCGGTTTCTTCCTGAAGCTCGCGGATCAGTCCATCTTCGAGACTCTCGCCATCGTCAATTCCACCTCCGGGTAAGCTGTAGTCGCGGTATTTTTGGGTATAAAGTAGCAAAATGTCTTCACCCGATAACACTATCGCGCGGGCAGCTCTGCGGTAAAAAACGCGTGCCGTCTGTAGGTTAACCGCAGGATCTTGGGTGGTTCTCAATAAACGCATAGTCGTAGCCATTTGCCGAAAAGGAGTCGAAGCATAAACGAAAATGCGCCAAATGCAGATCAAAAACTGCCACAGAGGCAATAATCACACTCACTCCAGTCCGAGTGATTAATAGGTTTTAACGATTACAAGATTGATTGTTAACGGTTTATGCCAAAGTAATTTTACCCATAATATTAACAACGAGATCGCGATGCATCATCTCTTTCGCCTGATCCTCATCGTAGCTGCTCATCTTTGGTTCTCATCTTAGTTCTCAGCGTAATGCCCAAGCGGCAAAATGCTCAAGCGCATTCAAGCTCACTCATACTCACTCAAGAGCTGGGCCAATTGTTGCTGATAGGCGTGAATAATTTCAGGAGTTTGCTTGTGCGCCGGCATTCGTTGGTAATGGCCAATCACCTGCGACAGGTAGCGGTGTGCTCGCGGCAAACTTGCTTCATCTAGCATCTGCCACATTAACGAACCCGTAGCACTGATAGGCAGACCATTTGGATCCACGATTGTAGTGACATGGAGGATTTCGTAGAAACGTTGATTATCTTCCAATAAGTGTTCCGACTTAAGCCCTAGCCCTAAGGCTGAGAGTGATTGCCTAACGTGATAATTATGATGCACGGGACACAAAATAAACTCGAGGTGCCGCTGTGGGTGTTGGGCTAGAATTGCCCGCACTAAGTCCACCAGCAGTTCTCCGCCCACACCAGCGATAATAATCAACTGTTTATCTTGGTCACGGGTTTGCCCGAGCGGTAAAGCTGCAACATCAAGGCAATGCACTTGCCACTGAGTATGACGATATAAGTTTGAGTTTGGTTCTTGGTTTGACTGTGGGTTTAAGTCTGGATCTGAGTGTGGCGCTAAGTTGGGATTAAGGCCTGATATGTCAGCGGGAAAGAAACGTTGTAAACGCAGTTCAAGCGCCTGCATTAGCGAAGGCACACAATCGACAAAATGCACTTGGCGAGCAGCATTCCTTTTTAACAACAGCATACCGAGCAAACCATGATCGCAGCAGCAATCCCAAATATGATCGTAATGACCAGTGATCATGCTGTTTATCTGTTGTAAACGTTGGCTAATTTTCACGGTTTGACCTTACTACTGCGGCTCCAAATACTGTAAATCCCACTGTAAATCCCACGCTAAATTGCATTTTTAAGCAAAAAGAAAGCGCGTATTTTACCCGAGTCAAAAGCAAACCACATCTTTTGTTCGTGCCATCGCAGTGCTTCCCGTCACGTCTGTTACGCCACGCCTTAATGTGGTGAATACGTATGCAGGCCGTTGCGGTTAAAAAGCCATCGCCACTAGTATGCTGTGAGTCACATTCATTATAAAAACAAGGATCAAGGAATGTTCATCAAGACCAACCCTATTCAGTTCACTCGCAGCGACTTAACTGCCTGTCACGTAACAAACAGCCACACTCGCCAGAGCTCATCGTGCCAAAAGCTATCGCAAGCGCTATTAAGCCCTACAGCCATCGCCCTTGCGGTCACGAGTCTTTTTAGTGCCAACGTATTTGCTAAAACCGTTACCGTCAGCTCACCCAACCAACAAATTCAAATCAGCTTGAGTGATGATACTGGCCGCCCCGAATATAAAATCGATTTTCACGGCAAGAGAGTCATAGAACCGAGTCGCTTAGGCTTAGTTTTTCAATCCCTTGGCGAACTCGGTCAAGGATTACAGATAAAAAGCAGCGATAAAAAAAGTGCCGATGAAAAGTGGCAACAACCTTGGGGCGAACAGGAATGGATCCGCGATCAGCACAATCAACTGACTGCAGTATTAAGTAATGGCAAGGTGCAACTCGAAATCGAATTTAAAGCCTTTGACTATGGGATTGGCTTTCGCTATCACTTAGCCCCACAAGCTGCCCTACCCGCCAATTCGCCGCTATTAATCACTGACGAGTTAACCGAGTTCAATGTCGGCAAAAGCGATAAAGCTACAGCATGGTGGATCCCTGCCCGCAGCTGGAATCGCTACGAATATTTATATCGCACCACAGCGCTTAAAGACGTCGATAGAGCCCATACCCCCTTCACCTTTAAACTCGCAGACGGTACGCACTTAAGTATCCACGAAGCCGCCTTGGTGGACTTTGCCGCCATGACCTTAGATCAACAGCGCGATGGCAAACTTAAGGCGGATCTCACGCCTTGGTCCGACGGTATTCGTGTCAAAACCCAAGTGGGTTTTTATACGCCATGGCGCACCATTCAAATTGCCGACAAAGCAACTGGGCTGCTCAATTCGCACCTCATCCTAAACCTCAATGAACCCAATAAACTCGGCGATGTTACTTGGGTAAAACCAGGGAAATACGTCGGTATTTGGTGGGGAATGCACTTAAACGAAAATACCTGGGGCTCGGGCCCAACCCATGGCGCAACCACTAGTGAAACAAAGCGTTATATGGATTTCGCCGCTAAATATCAGTTTGATGGCGTACTGGTAGAAGGTTGGAATGAAGGTTGGGACGGCGACTGGTTCCACAATGGCGATCAATTTAGCTTTACCAAGGCCTATGCTGATTTCGATCTGCCCGCCATCACAGCCTACGGGGCAAAACAAAATGTACGTTTAATCGGCCACCATGAAACAGCGGGTTCAGTCACGCATTATCGCGATCAAATGGCTGATGCCTTCGCCCTGTATGAGCAGCATGGTGTTACTCAAGTCAAGACGGGCTATGTCGCCGATGGTGGCCAAATCAAGCGTATCGATGACAAAGGCATTACCCGTCAGGAGTGGCACGACGGCCAATTTATGGTCGGTGAGTATTTGCACAATGTCACTGAAGCAGCAAAACACCACATCAGTATCAATACCCACGAGCCGATCAAAGACACAGGCCTGCGCCGAACCTATCCTAACTGGATCTCCCGCGAAGGTGCCCGCGGCCAAGAGTATAATGCTTGGGGTAGCCCACCAAACAGCCCTGAACATACGGCCATGTTACCCTTTACCCGCATGCTTGCGGGTCCAATGGACTTTACCCCGGGGATTTTTGACTTAGCGCCCAAAGGGTTGGATGCAGAAAATCGTGTGCAAACCACATTGACCAAACAGCTCGCCTTGTACGTTGTGCTCTATAGCCCAATCCAAATGGCAGCGGATCTGCCGCGCAATTATGAAAAGCACTTAGATGCCTTCCAATTTATCCGTGATGTGCCCACAGATTGGTATCAAAGTGTCGCGCTGGCCGGTGAAGTCGGTGACTATGTGGTCTTTGCTCGCCAAGCGAAGGATCAAAATGATTGGTACTTAGGCGCACTCACGGATGAAACCGCACGCAAGGTCACGGTCAAACTGGATTTCCTCTCCCCGAATAAACGTTATCAAGCACAAATTTACCGCGATGGCGCAAAAGCCGATTGGAAAACAAATCCCTATGATTATGTGATTGAAACAAAAGAGGTGAGCGCTAAAGATAGCCTAAACCTCGCACTCGCCAGCAGTGGCGGTACAGCAATAAGGTTCAAAGTGCTTTAGGTTTAGTGCTTTAACGGCTTTGTTGCGAGCAACAAAGCCGCTATAAACAAAAGTCACACCATAAAGAAAGGGCACTAAAAAGCGCCCTTTATGTTTACTGTGACACGATTAGTTTAACGTCAGCGCCACTATTTTAAGTGGGTGATTATCATCGAATGACGGGAAATCCTCATGGGGATCGAGCCAAGTGTACGTAGTGACTGTACGACCTTGTTTTTCAACGCAGCGCACTAAACTGTCAAACCATGCTTGGCGCTCAACTTTCGCCACATTGTTACAGCAAACGATAGTGCCACCAACTTTCGTCGCCATTAATGCGGGCTTGAACAAACCTTGATAATCATTGACCAAATCGACAATACCAAAAGCACTCTTGGCATAACGCGGCGGATCGAGGAACACCAGATCAAACTGGGTTTGCGCCAATTTGGGATAACTCGGTAATTTTTGATTGCGGCGCCCTCCCACACTCAAGCCTGCCAATTGGCGCAATGCCGGAAACGCATCACTCTGCACAAACTCACATACATTCGACACCTGATTTAACGCCGCATTCGCTTTGCCCGTCGCTAAAGCAAAGGAAGAAAAATCAACATTCATCACCTGAGTCGCGCCGCCGATGGCTGCCGCAGTACCAATGCCGCAGGTGTAGGAAAACAAATTCAGCACAGTTTTATCTTGGCTGTGTGCCCGCACATATTCGCGGCCAATACGCATATCGAGGAATAACAACGGATCTTGTCCTTCGTGGCGCAGTTTAGTGCTGAACTTGATGCCATTTTCCTGCATTACTCGCTCAGAACTCGCAATCTCTGTCAGTGCGGGTGATAAGGCATTCAATACACGGGAATGGCCTAAAGAACGATCGTTATACACAATCGGCAAATCGGCCTGTTGCAACAAAACAGTGCCGACATCAACCAACTCTTCGTCGGTTAAGGTTTGATGAAAACTCTGCACTAGCCAAACATCGCCGTAGCGATCGACATTCAAGCCACTCACGCCTTCAACTGTGCCATGGAACACCCGAAAACAATCGGTTTTATCCTGTTCAGCTTGTTGTAAAAAATCATGGCGTTTCGCCAGAGCCGTCGATAACAGCGTTTGAATAGACATAAAAAGCGGGACTCGCGCAGCGGAAACCTGCGTAAGGTTTCAAGAGGGAAAACGGCATAATACCAAACTAGGTCGCAGAATATCGGAAAAGTTCGCCCCGAAAACAGCATAAACACCGACTAACACCCAAATGGGGGGAACTCTATGTCCCCCAACCCGCCAAGCCTGTTATAACCAAGTGCACGGAATAATTTTCAAACAAAGATGTAGGTTAAATCACTTCAAGCAACGGCTCTAACCCTGGCGCCGTTTTAGTCGGCACAAACTCTATCACCTCAAACTCAGCGACATCGGCAATGCAGAAAGGATCTTGCTGCAAAATAGCCTCTAGCGCCGCGCGACTTTCAGCCTTGGCGAGGATGACGCCACCGGTACGTGGCACTTTGCGACCCGAGGCGACAAAAGTCCCTGCGGCATAATACTGATCAAGATAAGCAATATGGGCGGCTAAATGTAACTCCACTTCTGCAATTGGCTTTTTATAGGTAAGCGAGACAACAAACATAGGGATCCTTTAATCAACTGAAAAAATTTAAAATAATCGAACGAAAAACGCTTAATCTGGCGATCATCATAAGCTAAGTACCTATCTGATCCCACCATATCTAGGCTGGCTATTATCATAGTGCAGAGTGCGCGACTTTCGAGTCAAGCTATCGGCATCCGTACTGGATATTTATTGCATCCTGACTCTTATTAAGTGCATTGAACTCGCCGTCAGTTATGCTGCGGTTGATTTTATCACTCAGTTAACATCCGCAATAACAATACCCTTTTTTCTAAAAAATAATGCAATGACTGATCATCAAGTATTCTAACAAGATTAGAGAGTTATTTGAGCATTCCAGCAAGCCTATGACTATTGATAAACAGTCCAAATGCGTTACACCTATGTTTCCACCCAGTTACTAACCCATGATGAATACGTATGTAAGCAGTTGTGCAAAAATCTACGCCGAGGCTACTATAAATCCGCTAGTTTCACCCTCTGCTTGTGGGGTTTGAAATCTGTGAGGTCGTTTCTGATAGGGTTACATACAAGGATTGCTATCAGGCTTAAGTTCTTTCTGCTGACTGGCTTTAGGCCACTCACTTGGGCTAACCCCTTTGAATTAAGGTGTTAGGTCCAAATTTGAAATGAATTTATCGGCGAATATACTTCTGAGGGAGGAGTATATTCGCCATTTTTTCACAGAGTACACTCATTCATGGCATGCGCGAAACTACCATGAATAAGCCATGAATCTGACTATTAGCTTTTATTGTATGCTCTTGGCTGTGATGAAATAGCTGACCACATAAAAGCAAAGTACAGTGCCAATCCATTGCTAGGCAAAACAATTAAAACAATAAGCACTCAAGGCAGAACGACTGCCGGCAACAGAAAGGAAGTTCAATGTCTTCGAATCACCAGCAAGATCCTCATCAAGCCGCAGCGCCTCAGTTGCCGCATGCCTTCAAGCAACAACCTGAGCTGAGTTTCTGGCAAATTTTTAATATGTGTTTCGGTTTTTTAGGCATTCAATTTGGGTTTGCCCTGCAAAATGCCAACGTCAGCCGCATTTTTCAAACCTTAGGGGCCTCTATCGATGAAATTCCCATACTGTGGATTGCCGCACCACTGACGGGTTTATTGGTTCAACCTATTATTGGTTATTTGAGTGATAACACTTGGGGACGCCTTGGCCGTCGCCGCCCCTATTTTTTGATTGGCGCGATTTTTACTACCCTTGCCATTTTTATCATGCCGCACTCGCCTACCCTGTGGATTGCCGCCGGCATGTTATGGATCATGGATGCCTCGATCAACATCGCCATGGAGCCGTTTCGAGCCTTCGTCGGTGACAATTTACCGAAAAGCCAGCGTACCCAAGGCTATGCCATGCAAAGCTTTTTCATCGGTATTGGCGCAGTGGTCGCTTCGGCCTTACCCTATATTTTGACTCACTTTTTTGATGTTGCGAATACTGCACCAGCGGGTGAAATTGCCGATTCAGTGCGTTATGCCTTCTATTTTGGCGGCACAGTATTATTGCTCGCGGTCACTTGGACTGTCGTATCGTCAAGAGAATATTCCCCTGAAGAATTAGCCGCCTTTAACGCAAAACAAGCCGATGCTGAAGATGAAACTTTAGCCCGCACTCGTACCCGCAAGGACTATCAATTTGCCTCCATCGTGTGGATGGGTCTCGGCGCCCTGCTCACCTTCGCTATTTGGGCTCAGGATTTAGATAAGCAGTTGTATATCTTGAGCTTAGGAATTTTCGCCTTTGGCCCATTGCAATTGTATTGCGCGCTGCGTTTGGGCAATTCACAACCCGCTGAACGCAATAAGCTCGGCATGGTATTTAGCGTGGTCGATGACTTGTTCCATATGCCCAAAGCCATGCATCAACTGGCGATCGTGCAGTTTTTCTCTTGGTTCGCACTGTTTGCCATGTGGATTTACACCACTGCCGCCGTGACGTCTTACCATTTTGGCAGCAGCGATGTGTTGTCCCAGGCTTATAACGACGGCGCAGATTGGGTCGGCGTACTATTCGCCTCCTACAATGGTTTTGCCGCCATTGCCGCAATTTTTATTCCTATGCTGGCTAAGCGTATTGGCATCAAGCTGACCCACACAGTCAATATGTTCTGTGGTGGTATAGGTTTGATTAGTTTCTTTTTTATTAAAGACCCAAGCCTGTTATGGCTGCCTATGATTGGTGTCGGTATCGCGTGGGCGTCAATTTTATCTGTGCCCTACGCCATGTTGTCGGGCATGTTACCCCCGCAAAAAATGGGCGTTTACATGGGGATTTTTAACTTTTTCATCGTCATCCCGCAGCTTCTTGCCGCCAGTGTGCTGGGTTTAGTGCTCAATGGTCTGTTCGATGGTCAACCTATTTATGCACTGATCACAGGTGGCGTCTTGATGATGTGTGCAGGCATTGCCGTATTATTTGTCGACCAAGACATTGTCGAACAAAATAACTCCAATAATCAAAGTGCAGCGATGAACCGCAAGACCCACTCAATCTCGAAAGCCACAGGCAAATTAACAAATAAAAGTTAGCTCTTTATAGCAACGATACACAATAGCCGACATGCAGCAATGCATGTTAAGCGCGGTGAATTCGGTCATTTGGCTAATCACAGCAGCATAAAATATCTTTATCAATTCAATCACTATAAAAATAAAACCATTATTTGGGGAGAACGAGATGGAATCGAGTCCTACGCCGCAGCAGGATCTGCATACCAGCCAAAACCGTCACACACAAGCGTTAACAAGACGCAGCCGCCTAGCGCTTGCCGTCGCCGCAAGCCTATTAGGGATAATAGGGTTAGCGGCCTGTTCACCCACATCGAATTCAGCAACAACTGCCACAAGTGTGAATGCCGCGCCAAATGTGCAGCGGGTTGCGCCCGGCGCACCGGGTAAAGCGCCGACTTGGGCATTTTCGGGTAAAACTGGTATTGGGACGTCTTACGAGCCTTATACCCAAGGTCAATATCAAGATGCCAAGCAAAATCCCATTAGCCGCGTTTGGTTCTCCCTCGCCCAAGGTATTTTAACCGAAACCATGTATGGTCTTATCCATAATGCGCAGCTCAAAGAACTGCAATTTGTGGTCACAGGTAATAGCTTTGTCGATACCGAAAAAGAGAACACCATCAGCAGCATAGAATATTTAGATACAGATGCTAATGGTCGCCCGCAATCCCTTGCCTATAAAATTATCAATAAAGATGTTGAAGGTAAGTATCAGATTGAAAAGCATATCTTTACCGATCCAGACCGCGACACTTTGATGATGCGTGTCACCTTTACTGCCTTTGAAGACGGCATTACACCGCATTTGTATGTCAATCCGCATATCGATAACGCAGGCGCCAATGATATCGGTCGCATCGATACTCATACAAAGAATCAGGCGCTGGTGGCCTATACCGCCGCCAAAGACAGTAGCGTAATGACGGTAAAATCCGATCTGAATTTTGTGCAGGCTACGACTGGCTTTGTCGGTGTCTCCGATGGCCTAGCCGATTTGGCCGATAACGGCAAACTCGATACGCTCTATCAAACGACCAGTGCGCAAGATAAATCGACCGTTGGCAATATCGCCTTTACCGCGAGTTACCCTACGCTCATCAAAGCCAAACCCGTCACCTTTAATCTCACCATCGGTTTTGGTAAAGATGAACCCCAGAGTTTAGCCAATGCCGATGCCACCTTGGCCGCAGGTTATGATGCTGTGCTCAGCCATTACAATGCAGGCTGGCAGGGTTACCTAAGCTCACTGCCCGCCATCGCTAACATGGCTAACAACACCACAGATAACGGCAAGCTGCTGTATACCAGCGCTATGGTCTTGAAAGCGCAGGAAGATAAAACCTATGCCGGCGCACTGATCGCTTCGCTTTCTAACCCTTGGGGCGATACGGTTTCGGCAGCCGTGCCGAGCACTGGCTATAAAGCGGTATGGCCGCGCGACTTTTACCAATGCGCCATGGCATTCCTCGCCATGGGTGACACGCAAACGCCCAAAGTGGCCTTCGAATACCTGAAAAAAGTGCAAGTGACCGAAAAGACGCCTGGCTTTACGGGTACGCCCGGTTGGTTCCTGCAAAAGACCCATGTGGATGGCCAAATTGAATGGGTCGGCGTGCAACTCGATCAAACTGCCATGCCTATCATGCTCGGCTGGAAACTCTGGCAAGCGGGCGTACTCACCCCTGATGAGATCAGTCACTGGTATCAAGAGATGCTCAAAGGTGCAGCGGACTTTTTGATCAGCGGCGGTGACGTCAATCTGGATTGGAATCACACTCAAATCACCCCACCTAAAACTCAGCAAGAACGTTGGGAAGAACAAGCGGGTTACTCACCCTCAACAACGGCCGCCGTGATCGCCGGTCTTGTTGCCGCGAGTGAAATTGCCAAAGAAGCTAAAGATATTACTTCAAGCGCCCGTTATCTTGCTGCCGCTAAAAGCTTAAGTGACAGCTTGGAAAAGCATTTAGTCACCACCCAAGGGCTATTGAAAAACAGCGCAGATGTCAGCGCGCCTTACTATTTACGTTTAAGCCCGAATGGCGAGCCAAACACTCGCGATACACTGGCGGCAAATAACGGTAAGCAAGGTTTAGATCAACGTCAGATCCTCGATGGCGGATTTTTAGAACTAGTGCGTTATGGCGTGCGCGGTGCAACTGACAAGCTCATCAATAAAAGCCTTCAATTGATTGATAATACTGAGCTTGAGCACAACCTACGCCTTAAATATGAGTTTAGCGCCAAAGATGGCAGCACTATCCCAGGCTTTAGACGTTATGGCAACGACGGCTACGGTGAGGATACGGTTTCTGGCAATAACTATGCAGAATCCGGCAGCAACAGCGCCGATCAACGCGGCCGAATCTGGCCATTCTTCACCGGCGAGCGCGGTCATTTTGAATTAGCACTCGCCCAAGCAAAAGGCGAGCTAACAGGCAATAACGCGCAGCAAACCAAGCAGCAGTTAATCAACACCTATGTGCAAGGCATGGAAACCTTTGCGAATGCGGGCATGATGTTACCCGAGCAAGCGTGGGACGGTGTCGGCGATGCCACCCGCTATCATTACCAACTCGGACAAGGCACCAACTCTGCCACACCGCTTGCTTGGACCCATGCCGAATACATCAAACTGGTGCGCTCAATGACCGATGGCCAAGTCTGGGATTATTACCCTATCGTCCCTGCGGCATTAAAATGACAAGTTGAAATAATCAATTAAAATAGCGCATTAGCTTAACGATACTTTGATAAATTGCAGGCTAGAACAGCATCCTAGATGTTGTTCTAGCTTTTTTATAGACGGTTTATGATGCCTGATTTAGCTCCCGCTTTTCATAGGCTTATGCTGCGGGTAATCTTGCGGCGTGCAACCAAATTGCATTTTAAAGGCGGCACTGAAACTGCTGACACTCAAATAACCTAAACTATGGGCCACCATAGTTGTGCTCTCCCCTTGGCTTAAGCTCTCAAGCGAATTTAACAAACGAAACCTTTGCCGCCATTGTCGATAAGTGAGCCCAGTTTCAGCTTTGAATAGTCGCTCAATCGTTCTCACACTCGCGCCGCCCATTTCGGCTAACTCGGTCAGTGAGTAACTCACTTTTGGACGTCGGATCAGCGTTTGGATTAATCGGCTGAGTCTTGGATCTGAGCCAGCGGGTAAATGGGCATCCAGACTGTCCAGAGTTTGAAGCTCATCGATGGCAACCAAACCCAGCCGATGCAGTTGTCCACTGTCCATAAGATGTGAACTTTCACAAAGTTTAAGCACTAATTCGCGCATCAGCGCTGTCATAGTCACCATCACCACTTGCGTATCCTGTGGCCTAACGCCATAGCTAGGGTCAATATAAATATTGCGAGTATGGGCGTGGGTTTCACTGTTCACTTGATGGGGCAGATTGCAAGGGATCCAAACGGCATGGGTTGAGGGGACCACCCAGACGGCATTTTCACTGCGAACACGTAACAAACCTTTGGCGGCCCAAAGTAGCTGACCCCGCGGGTGCGAGTGAGGTTCGATGCCCGCTTCCGCCGCCATATTGCGAGTATGGGTCAGCACGGGCCGATTGGCATCTATGATAAACGCCGCATCACTGGGTGTTAACAATGTCGCTTTAGGAACATACTTTGACATATTACCTTCTTAAAACGCCAAACCAAGTCAGTTATCTTAGTAGGCATCTTTTACGTATTCAACCCAATAGGTCGGTAAACATGAAACGTTTTATTGGCGTTAAACAGCTAGCGTTTTTCAGTGCACTGTTGATCGCTACTTTACTTGCGCTTTTTCCGCTAAGTCAGCATCCCGCGGTGTTTTCCTACAGCGCAGGCGTAGTGTTAGTTACCTTGATGTTTTGGAGCACAGGTTTCTTCCCGCCCTTTATGGCGGGGTTAATCTTTTTTGCCCTTGCCACCATTTTTAAACTCATTGAGCCGAGTATACTTTTCTCCGGATTCGGCTCAACTGCGGTGTGGTTAATCATTTCGGGGTTTGTGATCGGCAGTGCCATCACTCAGTCAGGTTTAAGTCGCAGAATGGCCAGTTTGATTGCCCCCATACTGACCTCAAGTTATCCACGCTTAATTGCGGGTTTGGTCTTTAGTGCTGTACTGCTTGGCTTTGTGATGCCCTCATCCGTTGGCCGTGCAGTGGTACTGGTGCCTATTGGTATGGCGTTAGCCGAGCAAGTCGGTTTTGCTCGTGGTAGCCATGGGCGGATAGGCATTGCGACCGCCCTGGCACTGGCGTGTAACATGCCCAGTTTTGCCGTGTTGCCCGCGAATATTCCCAACATGATATTAGCGGGTTCCAGTGAGAATCTATTCAATATCCACTTTGGTTATACTGAGTATCTCTTATTGCATTTTCCAATCCTTGGCTTACTCAAATCAATATTGATTGTGGCGCTAGTCGTTTTCCTATTTCCTGCAAAAATTGATAACAACCAGCTTGAACGCGTTATTGAAAAAGAAGCTTATAACCTTGGTATGCAAAAGAAAGTTGCACTGTTACTGGCGATTACTTTGCTCTTTTGGGTGACTGACTCGCTGCACAGCATCAACCCCGCTTGGGTAGGATTAACAACGGCTATCTTGTTATTGCTCCCAAAATGGGGAGTGCTTGAGCCTAAGAGTTTTAATAGTTCAGTGGATTTGTCGACCGTCATTTTTGTCGCGGCGGCCTTAGGTCTGGGAGCATTGGTCAATCATTCCGGGCTCGGCACTGCGCTAGGTCAACTGTTCAGTGAATGGTTACCCTTGCAGCAAGGGGCATCGTTCCTGAATTTTATGTCGTTATCGTTAATCGCGACGCTAACAGGATTAGTGGCAACGGTTCCAGGCGTGCCGACTGTGTTATCCCCCATGGCAGCAGACTTTGCCAATGCAACTGGCTTCTCCACCCCTGCGGTATTAATGACGCAGGTGATCGGTTTCTCAACCGTGATTTTTCCTTATCAGGTGGCTCCTTTGATTTTGGCGATGCAATTATCCCAAGAGCCATTAACTAAACTACTTCGCATCACCTTACCTCTAGCGGCAATAACTCTAGTTGCACTCATGCCACTGGATTATTTATGGTGGCTATGGCTCGGTTGGATTAACTAAATTGCGTTAACTAAAGCGGGTTAACTAAAGTGCGTTAACTGAATTAAATGGACGAAACGCTCACCCTTAGCGATATTCAAGCCGTCAAGGGTGCTTTAGAGCAGCCATCATCAATTGCTCAGCACTCGACAGCGCTTGGGTCGATAACACAACTCTCCCCACATAAATTCTTTCGATAAGCTTCATAGTTAGACTATACTGTTTATATGTACAGTATATTGTGATTTATTATGATGCTTCTAGGCCGCTTCGCCAAACATACCCAATATCAGCTCTCGTTATTTAGCTCCTTGATTGCCGCAGGATTTCCGTCACCGGCCCAAGACTATGTAGAACAAACATTAGATCTCAATGAGTTATGCATCAAACATCCTGCCGCCACGTTTTTTGTCAAAGTCCAAGGGGATTCGATGATCGAAGCGGGGATTTTCTCCGGTGATATTTTGGTGGTGGATCGCTCACTACAGCCAGCCCACGGTGATACCGTTGTCGCAGCGGTGAACAGTGAGTTTACCGTAAAGCAATTACAGCTACGCCCTGTGGTGCAATTGCTACCACGTAATGCCTTATTCTCCCCGATCGCCATCAATGATGAGTCTGAGTTAAACATCTTTGGGGTAGTGACCAACGTGGTGAAAAAGCTCAAATGACGCCCTCACTATTCGCCCTCGTCGATTGCAATAATTTTTATGCCTCCTGTGAGCGGATGTTTAGGCCGGATTTGGTTGGTAAGCCGATTGTGGTGTTATCCAATAACGATGGCTGCGTCGTCGCCCGCTCCGTAGAGGCAAAACAACTTGGCATCAAGATGGCGGTGCCTGTATATCAAATAGCAAACCAACTCCGCCAGCATCAGGTTGCGGTATTCTCCTCCAACTATGCTCTCTATGCCGACATGTCAAACAGAGTGATGACCACCTTAGAGCAAATGGTGCCGAAAGTAGAAGTGTATAGTATTGATGAAGCGTTTTTAGATCTATCACGCATCGATAAATGCACCGATATTCATCAGCTTGCATTAGATATTTATCAGCGAATACCGCAATGGACAGGGATCAGTGTTTGCGTTGGCATTGGGCCGACAAAGACCCTCGCCAAACTGGCAAACTATGCTGCTAAGCGTTATCCAGCAACCCGGGGCGTGGTTGATTTGCGCGACCGAGAACGCCAACGACGACTCATGGCGCTTATCCCTGTCGAAGAAGTCTGGGGAATAGGCCGTAGGCTTACGAAACGCTTGAACATCATGGGCATAAATACCGCGCTGCAATTGGCGGATGCGCATCCCAAACTTATCCGCGATACCTTTTCGGTCACCGTTGAGCGCACGGTACACGAACTTAACGGCATTGCCTGTGATGACATACAAGAGATCGCCGCCACTAAGCAACAAATTATCAGCTCCCGCTCCTTTGGTAGTCGTATTGATAACTTGGAAGCGATGCAACAGGCAATCAATGAATACACTTTTAGGGCCTGTGAAAAACTGCGCTCCGAGCGCCAGTACGCTAAAGCGATGTCGGTATTTGTGCGTACTAGTCCTTTTAGTGATGTGACTCCCCAGTACAGCAAATCGCTGTCGGGCAGTTTAGTTCGCCCCAGCAATGATACGCGGGATTTTGTCACCCTTGGCCAAAGCCTACTGCAACGCATTTGGCGTGAAGGTCATGCCTATGCAAAGGCTGGTATCATGTTAGGGGATTTTTTTGGTGCAGGCGTGTTTCAGCTCGGATTATTCGATGACGTCACGCCTAGGCCTAAAAGCAAGGAACTGATGCAGTTACTCGATAAAGTGAACCACAGCGGCCGCGGAAAAATTTGGTTTGCAGGACAAGGTATTGACCCAACTTGGGGGATAAAACGTGAACAGCTCTCCCCGCGCTACACCACCCAATGGGCACAACTGCCCATAGTGACATAATCAGCAAATCCAGTGGCTAAATGACCATCTGCTAATCGCATTAATACTCTAGGCATTGGTTATTCAGTTAAGCTCACTCCACTCCTGACCACATTAATCAGAATAGGCTTATCGGCCTAAACCCATCTCACTAAGACTGTGCCAGCAAAACTCATCTCGCTTGGTAAAATAATTTTAAAAACCAATGTTTAACATTAAAAATGATAAGGCAATGAACGCAGTAGAGAGATGACTAAAGCAATAAAGCAGACTTGCAAGTCTTCGCGATCTTAAAAAGATAGGCAAGGGCAAGCATGAGCTTGCCCTAAACATAGATGCGGCTTTCAACATTATTCTATTTTAAATCTCAACTAACACTAGAATGCATCCAACACTATAATCCAACGATTGCAAAACCGACTTAACACTAAAATCCATCGGCGTTAGCGCTAAAATGGTATCAACATCCATCATGCATTACCTATTATCTCAGCCTTAACACTCTTCATCACTCAGGTCTTCAAAGTACCAGTAACTGAGGTTCACCCACTCAGTAAGCTGCTTAAGCAAATCGGCATCGGCTAACCAGGGGGCTAAGGCGGTTTTATCTAACTGATTGCTATCACATAGTAGTGGGATCACCGCGGCCAATTCGGCTGAAAGCTGATACTTATCACCATTAATATAGACAACGCCTTGTCCTACATTGATATCAAAATACAAACAACGCAGTCCGCCGAGGCGAATAAGCGGCTGCTCATCGAGCCAAGCGAGCACTTCGTCTTGCGTGATGTCCAACGGCTCATCGGGTAAATCGAGGGCGCATTTAGATTGAGTTAAATAGCGGCCCGAAAACTCGCTCACCAGTTCATCGGTTAACATATTAGTCAGTTGCGTGCGTAACCGCGCTAAATCGCGATTATCGACACAACCACTGCGCGTTGTCAGCTCGCGGTCTGGATCTTCAATCTGCTGTGTGCCTAAATCTTGCTCAGACAGATGATCGGCCAAAGCACTTACCATATCTTTGGCGGAGGCGGTACGATAACCTACTGAAAAACTTAAAGACTGTTCTAAGGTTATACCGTCATGGGGGAATCCTGGGGGAATATAAAGGATGTCGCCGGGCAATAACTCAGTATCGATAATCGGTTCAAAAGCTTCTGTGTGCAGCAAAGCGGGATGGGCGGCAAACTCTTTGTGCGGCCCCAGATCGCCTACGCGCCAGCGGCGACGTCCCGAACCTTGGCAAATAAACACATCATACAGATCGATATGCGGCCCCACACCACCACCAGGAGTGGCAAAACTCACCATCACATCATCTAAACGCCAGCGCGGAATAAAATCAAAACATTGGATCAGAGCTTCTGCATCGGGCACCCAGTTGTTCAAGGCTTGCACGATCAAAGTCCAATCCCGTTCACCGAGATGATCGTAGGAATCAAAAGGGCCAAATTCAGCCTGCCATTGCCCTGCCTGTTGGTACACTCGCCGAGATTCCACCAGCTCATCCATGGCTAAGCCGGCTAACTCTTCGGGCGAGATTAAATCTTGAAAATGTTTGAATCCTTGGCGGATAACCAAAGGTTTTTTCTGCCAATATTCTGCTAAAAATTGCGCGGGTGTTAAGCCATTAATATCGAGTTGCATGGGTCGCTCACAAACCAAACTGTTATTCATAGAGGTAAATGCTAACAGGAAGCGAAACCAAGAAAGCTCGACCGGATCAACAAAGCATTAAGTCTTTTATCAGCGTCAATGTGATAGTGAATTTACTAACGTATTGAATTACAATCGGCTTATCTAAAAGCGTTGCGCTGTCAAAGACGGCAATGCTGACAAATCATTTATAGAGTCCATGTAAGATCTATGCCTACATCTGCAGCTAACACTTTGGTCGTGCTCGACTTTGAAACCACGGGGCTATCGCCCAATCAAGGGGACCGCGCGATTGAAATCGGAGCTGTGCTGATTGAAAACGGCGTGATCACCCAAAGATTTTCAGAGTTGATGAACCCAGGATTTAGAATAAGTCGTTTTATTGAGGACTACACAGGGATCAGCAATCAAATGCTCAGGGATGCAGCGCCCTGCAATGAAGTGATGGCGCGTTTTGCCGACTTTATCGCCGATCATAACTTAGTCGCCCACAATGCGGCATTTGATCAGCGCTTTTTAGACGCGGAATTTGCTCAAATTCGCCATCGTTATCTTGGACAATTTGGCTGTTCCTTGCTGGTGGCGAGACGTTTGTATCAAGCGGCGCCGAATCATCAGTTAGGTACTTTAGTGCGCTATAAACAGTTACCAAGCGATGGCACCTTTCACCGCGCTTTAGCCGATGCTGAGATGACTGGCCATTTGTGGCTGGCAATGCTGGCAGACCTTCAGCAAGAGTTCGGTCTCAATGCTCCCACCTTCGAGTTACTGCAAAAAATCGCCAAGAAAACCAAAGCAGATGTGCCGAAGTTTTTACGTCAATATGCGGTTAAGTGATCCCAAAAAGCAAAAATCCGATAAATCCAAGGATTATCGGCGATTTTTCAATAAGCAAATTAAGTGCTCAACGACTTGCCAGCAAAAAACAGCAAGCTCCTAGCAATAACGGCCCATCTATAACGGCTTAAGCGGCGCGCTATCAATGCCGCAGGAACTGCGAACCACTAAGGTCGTCGGAATAAGCTGCGCACTCACCTCTTGTCCGCGGATAAGTTTGAGTACACTGTCGACTAAAATTTCACCAGCTAATTGGGTATTCTGCTTAATGGTCGTTAATGGCGGATTGGCAAAACTCGCCACCGGAATATCATCATATCCCACCACTGCAACTTGTTCTGGGACTGAAATGCCCTTCTCTTTCAGCGCACGAATAGCACCAATGGCAATCAGATCGCTAGCCGCAAAAATAGCATCAAACTGTGCGCCTTTGGCCATCAATGCCATAGCCGCATCGTAACCAGCACTTTCAGTGCTAATTGCCGACACTTGCTTAGTGCGATCGACTGCAATATTCGCCATTTGCAGCGCCTTCACATGGCCTAAATATCTGTCCCTAAACTCGGGGCTGTGGCTCGAGGCATCGCCTAAAAAGGCAAAAGCTTTACGACCAAGGGAAATCAAGTGCTCTGTGGCAATCAAGCCGCCTTGATGATTATCACAACCAATCGATAGCACTGACTTATTGTTATGCTCAGCGCCCCAAATCACAAAGTGAGTATTTTGCGCGAGCAATCGCTCCAACTTTTGCTCGTAGTCCATGTAGTCGCCGTAACCGAGCAGAATAATGCCGTCAGCTTTATTACTGTCTTCATAATCGGCGTGCCAATCGCTGGACAATTGCTGAAAAGAAACCAATAAATCATAACCTTGCTGCGCCGTTGCTCGAGTAATGGAGCCAAGCATAGACAGGAAAAAAGGATTGATTAACGAGTCATCGTTGGTGGGGTCTTCACACAATAACAGCGCTAAGGTATGGCTATTTTGGGTGCGAAGATTGCTGGCATTTTTATCGACCTTATAATTCAGCTCTTTGGCAATGGTTTGAATACGTTGGCGAGTTTCTAAATTGACTAACGGGCTGTTTCTAAGGGCACGGGAAACCGTTGACTGGGATACGCCAGCACGATAAGCAATATCAATCGAGGTCGCTTTCGATGCCATAAAGAGGATTTAACCTTAGTTATTATTTTGCGTCGATACTAAAACAGTTCCACCCACTTGTATAGACGAATGCGTTAACATCCGTCTTACATTAGAGACTCTGCTTAAATGCCGAGCTGATCGAGCAAATCATCGGCTTCATTATCAATGGCACGAGTCGCAATGGCGGGTTTATCGGCCATCTTAACCCAAGGCGAAACATTCGAATTTGAGTCGTTATTTCCCCCAATCGAACTGTGCTGCTCTAACAGACTATCGGGATCGAATTCTTCATCGTAGACAAATTCATCTAAGCGAATGAATTCGGTTTTGTCCATGGCAAACTCGAGGTAGAAAATATGGTTATTCTCTGTCCTAAACGACACTCTACGGGCAACTGCATCGTCTAAGTTAGCGTCGATTGATATAGTTAACTCTTTATTAATCGTCAACATTTTTGGTTGGCTTTGGCTGATGGATGTTTGCAATTCTTTAGAAATTTTATTAATAAAATCCCCTAGAATTTGGTTCATCAGTTCGCCCATCACATTACTCACTTCATCTGAAGTATGTGAAAACGCGAGCTCAGACTCAGGCATGCCCATGTTCAGCATGTAGCGACGGTAGATTTCAATCGCTGCAGAGGCGGAAAAGTTGATCACCACTAGCCCTGAAAAACCACCATCAAAAATCGAGAAACAACCGAGATCAGGTTTAAGACGCGTGCGCGCAATACTTTGTACCATACCCGCATGGGTAACATTGCTGGCACTGGTGCTAGAAAGGACGTGGGCGACTGAGTGGCATAACTTCAGTAAAATATCATCCGACGTTACGATAGTATTTGTGGTCATAATCGATTCTCAAACTGAATAATGAATTAATCTTGCGCGTAAAAGCGTAAAAAATCAAAATTAAAACAATTGATTAGCCTAATATAGCAAGATGGCAAAATTAACATAATGCTAACTTATTGATATTTAATAGATCAGATAAAACCTTCAACATGAAACGACTTATAAAACGGCCTAACTTAATAAGAACATGCCCCATAATGCAACAGATTAAAGTTCCCTATCACTATTCTCTGCTTTAGATCAAAGAAACTCATATTTTATAACGGCTTTTACTTAATTTCTGTCACAGACGATTCAATTGAGATTGATTCGCAGGTATATTGATGCACAATAATAAGCCCTTAAGGAATCCAAATGATCACGTTTTTGCGCCGGTTTACCATTTTGCAACGCTTAATGATGATGCTCCTTATGGCCGCGATAGGGACTGTGTGTTTTGCCAGTTTTTCAATTAAAGAGCAGTACAGTAATTTAATTGAGCAGAAATGGTTGCAGATAGACGGTCAGCTCGCCAGCATGTTAAGCGTGATAGATGTGCACCGTCAGGATGCGCTCAAAGGTAAGTTTAGCGAAGCAGAAGCTAAACAAATCGCCGCGGATTTAATCAATCAAACTCGCTATTCAGGTTCCGGCTACTTCATTGTTATTGATGATAATAATCAAATCCTCGCCCACGGGGATAGCGCAAATCTTATTGGCACCTCAGCATTAACCTTCAAGTTACCTAATGGCACAAACCCCTTAGCCACTATGCTGCCATTAGCGCGTGCTAAATCGAAAACAACCCTCGAATACCCTATCGCCGATCCTATGACCCGCGCGATAGAAGACAAGCTTGCTGAAGCCCGTTACTACCCGCAATGGGGCTGGACAGTCATCACAGGCGCCTATCTTAGCGATGTCAAAGCGAGCTTAAAGTCAGTCATTATCGACTATCTAATTATCATGTTTTTGATTTCAGTGCCGATTTTTGCCTTCTTCCTTGTGCTTAACCATTCCATCACCTCACCATTAAATGATGCTATTGATGCCCTTGAAGATATTGCCCAAGGCGAAGGCGACTTAAGTCAGCGCATTAATGCTCAAGGTAAAGATGAGATTGCCCATCTCGCCCGCGCCTTCAACATGTTCGCCCAAAAAATTGGCGACATGGTCGGCCATTTACAACCTTTAGGCCAAGCATTAGATAAAGATGCAAAACAGCTTTTGATTGCAGTTGAAGAGTCCAATCAGAGTGCTGAACATATCCACAGAGAAACAGGCAGCGTCGCCACGGCCGTCAATCAAATGCTGTCGACCACCCATGAAATGGCGAGCAACACCCAGCAAGCGGCCGATGCGGCGAACAGCGTAAAAGAACAAGCACAGCAAAGCCAAGTCGTGATCGACAACACAGTCAGCAACACAGAAAAACTGGTGGCAGAATTAAAAGCCTCTGAAGTCATCACCCAAAAGCTGGGCGTTGCCTCACAGCAAATCGGTAGCATTCTCGATGTGATCCGCAGCATTGCCGAGCAGACCAACTTACTCGCCCTCAATGCCGCCATTGAAGCTGCTCGAGCTGGGACCCACGGCCGTGGTTTTGCCGTAGTTGCCGATGAAGTCCGCGCCCTTGCTACTCGCACCCAAGACTCGACCAATGAGATCCAAAAAATCATTAGCGAGATCCAATCCGGTGTAGGCTCAGTGATGAAGAGCAACAATCAAACTCAACTGCAATCCGATGAGCTACAGGCCCAAGCACACGAAGCTGGTAAAGCCATGGCGGCGATTCTGCAATTGATTGCCCATATCAGTGACATGAACACACAATTAGCCAGCGCCACTGAAGAGCAATCACTGGTGACCGAAGAAATTAATCGAAATATTTGTAATATTTCGGAATTAACCGAAGTCTCAGTAAAAGCTAACGAAAGTAATAGCCATGCAGCTCAGTCACTGCAAGACATTAGCCAAGACATGTCCCGCACCTTAGGCCAGTTTAAAATCTAACTAAAGTGTGTGAGAACGGCATGACTTGTCGATTGGGGCGCCATAGGGCGCCCTTTTCTTTGGGTAAACCTGCTGGTAACGCTTGTTAACCGCTAGCTCACCAACAATGAATTTCAACGAAAAAATCCCATTAACCACAAATTCTCTGTCACGCTAACGTTTGATATGCGGTATGCTTTAGCCTTAAAAATCCAACCGAGACACTGCCATGCGAATGACCTTAGCCGTTCACCCTGAACAGTACACAATTCATAGTTTTAGCCCGAATGCCGTATTGCCCAGTGAGGTTTTTGCACAGGACATGTATTTCATTGGTAAGACCCAAGAAGGTTTATCTTTAGTCGTTTCCAGTGAAATGGAACTCGACAGCTTAGAGCAAGAACCGGGCTGGTGTTGCTTTGAAGTACTCGGGCCACTGGGATTTTCGATGACAGGCATTTTATCTAAAGTGTCTGGCACCTTAGCGGACGAACAAATCAGTATTTTTGCGATTTCGACCTTTGATACCGATTATATTTTAGTAAAAAATAATCGCCTCAAAAGTGCCATCGCCGCCTTGAAAAAACAGGGCTATCACATCATAGAATCGAAAGACGAAATGTAATACCCCTTTAAATATGAGCTCATCTACTATGTACGAAAAAACAGTCACCATTACCGCCAAACATGGCATTCACACCCGTCCAGCAGCCTTACTGGTTAAAGAAGCCAAAACCTTTGACTGTGATGTCATGGTCGAATGTAATGGTAAGCAAGCCAGTGCTAAGAGTCTGTTTAAGCTACAAACCTTAGGCTTATATTCTGGCGTCACGGTAAGAGTGTTTGCTGAAGGTGAACAGGCACAGGCCGCGGTTGAGAAAGTATCTGAGCTGCTCATTACCCTAAGCTAAGCCTTTTCTTACGCTAAAGTGCATTTATCTGCAGGTTTAACCAACACGCAAAAAACTCGTCTCGACCGTCTTGACATGCTAATGCTTTACATACAAACGCTTTACAAGCTTAGCGTCACTCAACTAGACTCGCTATCGCTAACGGACACTCAGTTCAGTGGTTAATTTAGGAAGGGATATGTCAATAACGGGGATTATAGTGTCATCGGGAATTGCCTTTGGACAGGCTCTTCACCTGCACCACACCGAACACCACCTCGATTATCGCCCTATTCCCCTGTCTAAAATCCCTCAACAACAGGGTAAATTTGCCAAAGCCTTGCAAGAACTACAGGCACAACTGACCCACAGCCAAGCTGCACTCGATAGTGACTCCGAAAATTATCAGTTGATCGAAGCCGACTTATTGTTATTAGAAGACGATGAATTAATCGAGCAAGTGAACGATGCCATTCGCACCTTACAATTGTCGGCAAGTGTGGCGGTGGAACGTATTTTTGCCCATCAGGCCAATGAGTTACAATCCTTAGATGATCCCTATTTAGCCAATAGAGCCCAAGATGTGCGCTGTTTAGGCCAAAGAGTCGTTGCGGCGATAAACGGCCATTTAGCTCAAGGGCTCGAAAAACTCGATAGGCCCACTATCTTATTAGCGCAGGATTTGACCCCCGCCGAATTTGCCTTACTGCCGCGGGAAAACCTCTGCGGTATTGTACTGAAAACGGGCGGTTTAACGAGCCATACGGCCATTTTAGCCAGAGCAGCCGGCATTCCAGCCATCTTAAGTTGTCAGTTCGACGCAGACTCTATTCCCAACGGCACGCCCTTAGTGCTCGATGCACTCGCGGGTGAACTTTGTGTCAATCCCAATCCAGACCAACAGGCAAGACTCACAGTCACCTTTCACCATGAACAAGCAAGGCGCGCGGCACTTCAAACTTACAAGGATGTCCCAGCGCAAACCCAAGACGGTCATACCGTGGGACTCATGGCAAACGTGGGTAATCTCAACGACATCACTCATGTCAGCGATGTCGGCGCCGATGGAATAGGTTTGTTTCGCACCGAATTTATGTTGATGAACGTCGCCACCCTGCCCGATGAAAAAGCCCAATACAGCTTATATTGCGATGCATTGCACGCCCTAGGCGGTAAAACCTTTACCATCCGCACCTTAGATATAGGTGCAGACAAAGAACTCCCCTGTTTATGCCAAGAAATTGAAGATAATCCTGCCTTGGGTCTTCGCGGCATTCGCTACACCTTGGCGCACCCAGAATTATTTAAAACCCAATTGAGGGCAATTTTGCGTGCCGCTAACCATGGCCCGATCCGTTTGATGTTCCCTATGGTCAATCAAGTCGAAGAATTGGACGAGGTGTTTGCACTTATTGCCCAGTGCCAAGATGCCTTGGAAGAAGAAGAGAAAGGCTATGGCGAACTTAGCTACGGTATCGTTGTCGAAACCCCTGCTGCGGTATTCAACCTCAACGCTATGCTGCCAAGACTTGATTTTGTCAGCATTGGCACCAACGATTTAACCCAATATGCAATGGCAGCCGATAGGACAAACCCGCAGCTTACCCGTGACTATCCGTCCCTTTCGCCTGCCATTTTAGCCTTAATTAACATGACAATAACCCAAGCTAAGGCCGCTAATGTTAAAGTTTCTCTGTGCGGTGAACTCGCCAGTTCACCGCAAATTGCGCCGCTGTTAATCGGCATGGGGTTGGACGAACTCAGTGTTAACTTAAGCTCACTCTTAGAAGTGAAAGCGGCCATTTGCCAAGGCAGCATCACACAATTTTCAGCATTAGCGCACACGGCATTACAACAAGATAGAATTGCAAGCTTACAACAGTGTATAACAAGCTATAAATAGAGACATTTATTCGTTATGCTGCGTTACAGAACAAAAACAATGACAAAAACAAGCAAAAGAGGCTCTAGATTATGGGATTTTTAAGCCGAATAAGGCGCTTGGTATCGGGCCAGACTCAGTTAGCTGGCGGTATCATGGTATATGCCCCCGTTTCCGGGGATATCGTCGCCATTGAAAAAGTCCCCGACGTGGTTTTTGCTGAAAAGATTGTCGGTGATGGCATCGCTATCGCTCCCAAAGGCGAATTAATTCTGGCGCCTATCGACGGCACCATAGGTAAAATTTTTGAGACAAATCATGCATTCAGTATTGAGTCTCCCCAAGGTTTAGAGCTATTTGTTCACTTTGGTGTAGGTACAGTCGAGCTGAGAGGTAAAGGGTTTAAACGTTTAGCCCAGGAAGGTCAAGAAGTGAAAGTCGGCGATCCGATTCTGTCATTCGATATTGATTATCTAAAAGATCAAGTCGACAGCCTACTCACTCCTGTCGTTTTGGCGAACATGGAAGATGTCAAATACCTCGACAAAGCCCAAGGCAGCGTCACTGCAGGCAAAGACGTGATCTTTACGGTACAGCTCTAATCAAGCTTTACTTTAAGTGTTTGAATTAGCAGTTTGAAAATACCCTTGATTGATATAAAAAGGCTGGCTCCCCCAAAGGCGCCAGCCTTTTATTTATCTCCACTTTCCTCGCGAAGAGGCCTGTCTGATAGCTGAAATATTTTCATCACAAAACCGACATAATGTTTCAAACTGATTTAAAACAGAATAAACCAAATATCAACCACCCAGATGTAGGATTGAATGACTATCGAAAGCACGTTAGCAATGTGGCTATTTGCAGGCCGAGTAGACTAAGACAACCAGGCCAACAAAACTTCCTATCCTGTATAGCGAGTGCTGTTCGAGCGTCAGAGTATCGGCTCACATAGGTCACAAAAAGCAAAAAGATCAATGTACCCGCTGGCTCTCGAACGAAATCATGACTATACATCTAAAGGTGCTTTTAATATTACAGAGGAATAACAATGAAGTTCAGTCATAAGATTGTCGCCGCATCCTCTGCGTTACTGTTAGTGACAGTAACGCTTCTAACGACCAAACAATACTACTCGATTCAGAATGAAATGCAGGCACAGGTGGAAGCCAGTGTCACCGAAATCGTCGATGGGGTTAGAAATACGGTTTCATCGGAAATTGAAGCCCGTAAACAATTGGCAGCTTATACGACCAGCCTACTGGAACAAGATCTCACGCCCGCACACATCAGTGCAGTCATCACTCGCCCCATAGTTAAAAATGCATTTATTCTCGTCGGTTTAGGTTATGAAAAAGATGGCACGAATATCAATAATAATCCTAGCTGGGATCCGGGTGCGGGATGGAACCCAAGAGTAAGGCCTTGGTATCTCGATGCAAAACAAGCCGATAAATTAATCATCACGGCTCCCTATGCGGACTCAGCCTCCGGTGAAATTCTCGTCTCAATTGCGACGCCCGTGAAAGATCACGGTACATTCATCGGTGCCATTTTCTATGATGTTAGCTTGGTCGGGTTAGCCAAACTCGTCAATGAGGTCAAACTCTTCAACGCTGGCCATGTGTTTATTGTTTCTGGGGATGGAACGACCATAGCCCACCCAGAGGAAAAACGAAATGGCACTCTTATGGCCGATTATTTACCTAATGTCAAAGTGATGGAAACGCCACAAAAAGTAACCATAGAGGGAAAAAGCTTCACCTTGGATTTCTCACGCGTTGCGGGAGAGGACTGGTATGTTGGTGTTATCTTGGATGAGGAGATTGCCTATGCTGCAGTGACGGACTTACGCAATAGCTCTATTCTCTATTCCGTTATCGCCTTAATCATCAGTATCACAACCCTACTACTATTGATCACAACCTTAATGCGCCCATTACAAACATTAAACGATGCAATTCAAGATGTTGCTTCTGGCGAAGGTGATTTGACTCAACGCTTAAATACTAAAACAGACACTGAGTTTTCAGCGTTAGCCTTGGGATTCAATACCTTCACGGCAAATCTACAACAGTTGATCATTCAATCTAAATCCATTGGTCAGCTCATCCATAAAAGTTCAGAAATGACATCGCTAGAATTACAGCAATCTACTGATGCCATGAACTCGCAACTGCATGAACTAGAACAACTTGCAACTGCCATGCACGAAATGGCAACCACTTCAACTGATGTAGCCCGTAATGCCCAAGGCGCGGCTTCTGCTGCGAAAGAAGCAGATGAAGCGACAAGTGTAGGTTCTAAAATCGTCAGCGATACAACTGATGCCATTAATGCCCTGTCATCAAAAATCGATATGGCCGTCACTGAAGTCAAAACATTAGAATCTGCAACTGACAACATTGCCACAATATTGAAAGTGATCAATGACATTGCAGATCAAACAAATTTATTAGCCTTAAATGCCGCTATTGAGGCAGCAAGAGCCGGTGATTCTGGTCGTGGTTTTGCTGTGGTAGCAGATGAAGTCAGAACCCTCGCCCAAAGGACTCAACAATCTACAACTCAAATCCGTAACATGATAGAGCAACTTCAAGCAGGAGCAAGGGCTGTTGCAGAGGTAATGAGCCAAAGTAAAGATAATGCAGAAGATGCGGTTACACGCGCCCAAGGTGCTAATACCGCATTAAACAAAATTCGTGAAGCAATATTACAGATAAGTGATATGAACCTACAAATTGCCTCTGCAGCAGAAGAACAGAGTTTAGTAGCTGAAGAAATTAACAATAATACTATCAGGATCAAAGATTTATCAGTCCAAGTTTCTGACACTGCAGTTCATGCAAATACAGCCATGCATACGCAAACTCAATACATCAAAGAACAAGATGCAATCCTTAATAAATTCATAGTCTAAGCCAGTGAGCCATGATTTTATCCATGGCTCACCATGACATCTACTAACAACAGGACCTCATCATGAGCAAAATAACGTTGTTCGTCATAGTTAGCATGCTTCAGATCCCACTACAGGCTAATGCCCAAACAACCACAGAAGAGTCGGAACGACTGCAACAACTCGAGCAAAGAGTTAAAGAACTGGAGCAACAAGCCAAAGCGGAGCCTGCCAGTCCCTCATTACAATCCGCCCTTAAAGATAGTCGTTTTAGCCTCTACGGCTCGCTACGACCAACCTTAGAATACCGAGACAAAGGGGAGGATGTATGGGATATCGGTGATGCCCTCTCCCGCTTAGGGGTGAAAGCTGAAACCGAGTTTTCCCCCGGCTGGCGTGCCATCGCCCAAGGTGAATGGAAAATTCGGCTCGATGACAATGGCCGATTCGGAGAAGCAAGACTAGCATATGCGGGAATCGATTCACCCTATGGTAAGTTAACGTTTGGGCGTCAGAGGCCAGTCCAATACACTTTAGTCGCTGAATATGTCGATATCTTTAACAATGCGAATAGCCCCTTTGGTTATAACCAAGAGAGTCCATTTTTTGTTGATAATGCCTTGATCTATGAGCTTAACATTAAGCCAATCACCTTAATGGCTTCAGCCATTTTTGATGGTAACTCAGGTGGCAGTGGTGCCGATGTAATTAATGTCGGCGCAGGATTTAACCAGAGTGGATTTCACGTAGGTATCGCCTACTTACAACAAGATACCTATGTTAACGATATTATGACTGGAGAAGAACAACTGGCCGGGGGCGTCATTTCCTATGAATTTAGCAATGGCATATATGCCGCCGTTGGTTATCAGCATAAAGACTACGAATTTGAAACCGCAGTCAATAGAACCGGTAATACATTTGATAGCGCCATCGCGATTCCAGTTGCGAAAGCTTATAAGCTGAAACTAGGATACTTCAGGTTTGAAGATGGGATAGAAGATACCAGCAGCCAAAATTATGATGGCTACAATCTCACCTTAGAGTGGCAAGCCGCAACAAATGTCCGCATGCATTTAGAATATTTACAACAAAATAATGATCAACGTGAAGACGACACTATCATAGCCTTAGGCATTCGCTATGATTTTGATTTAAATTGGCAACTTTAGTCAACGCCATCCCATTACCGTTAAGCCCGCAGCGAACTCAATGAAGCGTGCTATACGGCATCAGTAAGCAGCAAGATATGACTAAACGCCCTGAGGGCGTTTGGTTACATAAAGTGACAGACATCACCCGATAATCCCAATACGCTTCAAGCACACTGACATTTTATGCTCACGCTATCTCAGCAACACATCCCACTTGTGACATGCGACGCACAATGCCACAATGCCAGCAAAATCAATGCTTGCAAGCCAAGCGTCCATCCACACTGGAGCATCATTTTGACCCTCTACGGTATTAAGAATTGCGATACAGTGCGTAAAGCACGTAAATGGATTGAAAATCATCAACTTCCAGTTCATTTCCATGATTTTAGAGATGACGGTCTACGTCAAGAAGACCTCGAATTCTGGTGTAACACATCAGGCTGGGAAACCGTATTCAATAAGCGCAGCACAAGCTTTCGTGCCCTCAGTGACGCAGATAAAACCAATATCGATCAAGCCAAAGCCATTCAACTTATGCTGGCGCAACCGACACTGATCAAACGCCCCGTCTTGGTCGTCGGTGAACAAGTGCTGATTGGCTTTGATGAAGCCGCCTATAAAAGAGTATTTTCACTATGATGCCAGCCGACGATTATCCCGTTACAGAACTGACAAAAGCGCTGATCGCCCGCCCTTCGGTGACACCGCTTGATGAAGGCTGCCAAACCTTAATGGCAGAAAAACTCAGCGCCATCGGCTTTAATATCGAACCTATGGTATTTGAAGACACCACCAATATGTGGGCTCGCCGTGGTAATGAAGGCCCCGTTTTTTGTTTTGCGGGTCACACAGACGTTGTGCCGACAGGCGATGTGAGCCGCTGGCACACGCCGCCTTTTGTGCCCACCATCATTGATGGCTACTTATATGGCCGAGGCGCAGCGGACATGAAAGGCTCACTGGCGGCTATGATCATTGCCACCGAGCGGTTTGTGGCTAAACATCCCGATCATCATGGCTCTATCGCCTTTTTGATCACCAGCGATGAAGAAGGTCCATTCATCAACGGCACGACGCGAGTCATTGATACCTTAGAAGCGCGCAACGAGAAGATCACCTGGGCATTAGTCGGCGAGCCTTCATCGACCCTAAAGCTGGGCGATGTGGTCAAAAATGGTCGCCGCGGCAGCTTAACTGGCAACTTAACCGTGAAAGGCATTCAAGGCCACGTGGCCTATCCACACCTTGCCGATAATCCAATCCACAAAGCCGCGCCTTTCTTAGCCGAGCTAAGTCAAATGCACTGGGATAATGGCAATGAGTTCTTTCCGCCCACCAGCTTCCAAATCGCCAATATTAATGGCGGCACAGGTGCATCAAATGTGATCCCTGGCGCACTGGAAGTGATGTTTAACTTCCGTTACTCCACCGAAGTGACCGCCGAAATCTTGATTGAGCGAGTTGAAACTCTACTGAAAGCCTATGAGCTAGATTACGATATCAGCTGGATTTTCAATGGCCTACCATTTTTAACCGGTGATGGCCCGTTATTAGATGCAACCCGTATCGCGATCCGCCAAGTCACAGGTTATGAAACCGATCCACAAACCACAGGCGGCACGTCAGACGGTCGCTTTATCGCGCCAACGGGTGCCAAAGTGTTAGAGCTTGGCCCTGTCAACGCCACCATTCATAAAGTGAATGAATGCGTTAAAGTGGACGACCTTGAGCAGTTAGCCCTGTGTTATGAAGTCATTTTGGAACAATTACTGTGTTAGCACACCTTAAGATCCGTCCCGAAACCGCAAAGCTTTACGGCTTAAGCTCCCCTGAATTAGTGGATTATTTAAGCCCGTATCACCTTGGTTATCATAGCTTTGGGTTAGAGGAGAACACAGCTATCGCTTTTAAGTCTATGGCGGCAAAAGCTGAAGATGCGGGCATAAAACTCGCTATTTGCTCAGCTCATCGTCCCTTTGAACGGCAACTGGCAATTTGGAATGCCAAGGCTAGCGGTAAACGCGCGGTATTGGATGCCAATGAGTTACCGGTCAATATTCAGGGCTTAAGTGACGATGCCATAGTTGACTTGATTTTGCTCTGGTCGGCGTTGCCCGGCGCTTCACGCCACCATTGGGGTACCGATCTCGATGTGTTCGATGCGGCTCAAATTGATGTTAAAGCCCTGCGCCTTGTTGAAGCTGAATATGTTCAGGGTGGTCCCTGCGCTAAATTGCATGCTTGGCTGGTAGAAAATGCCCATCATTTTGGCTTTTACTTCCCGTTTCAGCAGGGACAAAGTGCGGTGAGCCCAGAACCTTGGCACATCAGCTATTTCCCTATTTCACAATTATTGCTGCCGCAATTTGATCGTGCGGAATTAGCCACACTGTTAGCAAACAGTGATATGTTGCTCAAAGATGCAGTACTCGCCCGATTAGACTGTCTAATAGATGAATATGTGCTGCGTATCGCTCAGCCCTAATCGCGAAATACTCGCCAAGATCAGTCAACAAAGGTTAAGCCTAGCGCTATATCGTCAAAATGGGCGCCAAAATGCTTTTTAACACAATGATATATTTGATTAAGTAGGTTTTATGGATTTTTCTTCACACCGTCAGCAGCTTGTTATTGCCGATCGAAAATTAAGTTACCTTGATGTCGGCTCAGGCCCTGTATTGTTGTTTGGGCACAGTTATTTATGGGATAGCGCTATGTGGGCGCCTCAAATTGCCACCTTAAGCGCCCAATATCGCTGCATAGTGCCTGAACTTTGGGGCCATGGTCAGTCAGATTTACTGCCCAATAACAGCAAAACGCTACTCGATATTGCCGATCAAATGCTTGAGCTAATGGATGCTCTTGAGATAACTCACTTTAGTGTTGTCGGACAATCTGTCGGTGCTATGTGGGGCGCAGAATTGGTACTGAAAGCACCAACAAGAGTTAAAACCCTCGTTATGCTCAACAGTTTTATCGGTTTCGAACCCGAAGTCACCCGTGCGAAATATGATGGCATGCTGGATATGATCAGCGCCGCTAAGGCGATCCCTGCGCCGCTGATCAGTGCAATTTCACCTTTATTCTTCGCCAATGATGCCGAGAATAACACGCCCGAACTGGTTACGGGCTTTGAACAGTCCCTTGCCAGTATCACAGCGGAGCAAATCCCCACGATAGTTAAACTTGGACGAATGATTTTTGGTCGTCGCGATACCATGGAATACGCCGAGCAATTGACGCGGCCCTGCCTCATCATGGCTGGCGTGGAAGATAAGGCCCGCAGCGTATTGGAAAGTTACCTGATGAGTGATGCCATTGACGGCAGCCAACTTGTGCATATTCCTGCTGCAGGACACATATCAACTCTCGAACAAGCGGAATTTATTAACCAACATTTAGCCGATTTTCTGGCTAAATATTATTAATCAATCGCTAAATCTACGCTTCAAGGTGCGAAAACTCGCATCTTGAAGATGAGTATTTCTACTTAGCACATGTTACCAAGATGTGCTTATATCAATATTGCTCACCCATACTTAATTCCTATTTTATGGATAAATACATTAGGCTTTACTTTATTAAAGTCTGTTATTGAGCACGCCTCGTTTCATTAAACTCACCTGTGAAACCTCTATTAACAATTAAAGACGTTGTTTTTGTTCCAAGCGGCTTAAAAAATGTTGCACAAAGGTGAAATCTACTAATTATCAACTACCTTTATACTGTATTCCCTCAACAAGGTATTATGCCATGAGAAAAAGTACAGTTGCCCTCTGCGTATTCAGCACACTTTATATGCCGTCTCTTTATGCCGATGTTCAAATAAATGGATTTGCCTCTATTGTCGCGGGCTCAAGTCTAAGTGACGATAAAAGCTATTATGGTTACGATAAAGAACTCGATTTTAATAATGATTCCAAAGTTGCCTTACAATTTACCGCCGATCTTGGTAGTGGCTTAAGAGCGACTGCACAAGTGCTATCCAGAGGCAGTAACGATTATAGCGCTGAATTCGAATGGGCTTATATCTCCTATGACATCAGCGACAAACTTATGCTTATGGCAGGTCGCCAACGTTTTAATCTCTATAAATACTCCGATTATATTGATGTAGGCTATGCCTATCACTGGATCACTCCGCCCCGCGGAGTTTATTCCCTGCCATTTAATTCAGGTGAAGGTGTAGGCTTAGTTTATGCCGATTTATGGGGCGATACCGAAGTAGGTTTGACCTATAAATACATTACCACTTCAGTTTCTGACTACTCGCCTACAGGTTCATCAACACCTCCTGCGCCCTTCTCCGCCGAGGGCCACATAATGAACTTTAACTTTGTAACCTCAGGGTTTGAGTACGGTTTAAATATTGGCATAGTTACCGATTTCTCCTACGAATTACCCGCACTGCTTGGCTTAGGTAATGCAATTTCTCAAACAGGACTCTTTACTCAGCAAGTAGTTGATGATCTTTTACCGATTAATGACAGCGCGTTACTCATTGGCGCTAACGTTAAATATGATACTGAAAAATGGTTTATTTTGGCCGAATACACGCGAATTGATGTCGATCCCAGTAGCTTTAATATTCAAGATTCAGCCTTTGTTTCCGGCGGGATCCGCTATCACGATTTCACCTTCCACTTAACCTACGGTATTGATAAAGGTGAGCCTCAATACGATGCCTATGACGCTATGTTACCTGTTTACAATGGTCTGCCACCGGCAAACCAAGCTGCACTCGCACCGCTTGTTTTTGGTACACAAGCGGCGCTTGAAGCACAACAGGAAGACAGCGCCTACTACATCATAGGCACCCGCTGGGATTTCCATCCTTCTGCCGCACTGAAACTAGAGTACACCAACTACAGTAACGACAAACCGTCCTCCGATGAACAGTTGCTGAGTATGGCAATAGACTTAGTTTTTTAAGGAGTTAAGCATGAAACTATTAATAAGTTCTCGGTTGATGATAAAAACCTTAGTCGCCAGTGCGCTTCTACTTGGCAGTGCCTGTGTTCAAGCCGAAATTGCCGTCGTGGTGCACCCTTCTAATACGTCAGAAATTAGCGCTGCGGATATTTCACGGATCTATTTAGGCAAACTCAAGTCTTTCCCCAGTGGTGGCACTGTCGTCGCACTCGATCAACCTGAAGGCACGCCCGCACGTGATGCCTTTGTTAAACAGATCCTTAATAAAACCGAGAGTCAGTTAAAAGCCTATTGGTCAAAACTGGTCTTTTCAGGCCAAGGTCAACCGCCCAAAGTCGTCGACTCCAGCGCTGAAATGCTCGCATTGATTGCCGCCAATCCCAATATGATCGGATTTGTTGACGTCAGCGAAGTAAACGACAGCGTGAAAGTGATCAGTAAGTTCTAACCCATACGGCATCATCCTTGTCCGCCTTAACCTGTGGCGGACAAGGTTTCCACTCAGCATTAGCGATATAAACAACAAACACACTATCAAATGGTACTTGAACCCTCAGAGAGGGCTTATCCATTTGCAGTACTATTAAGAAAAAATAATCTCGATTTTTCAATATCCTGATTCAAACCTTAATTGGATAGACCAGCAGAGCCAAATTTGCTGGTATACTCTTGCTAAAAATGTGCTGCTTGCATGAATTAGAGCATGAGAAGACATTTTATATGTCAATAAAACAATAGGTTAAAATGAAACTACTCAAACCTTTATTCGACAATAACCGCCGCTGGGCCGGACGTATACGCCAAGAAAATCCTGATTTTTTTGAACAATTAGCGAAACAGCAACATCCTGAATACCTGTGGATTGGCTGCTCAGATAGTCGCGTACCCTCAAACCAAATCATTGATCTTATGCCCGGTGAAGTCTTTGTTCACCGTAATATCGCCAACATGGTGATCCATACCGATCTTAACTGCTTATCTGTACTGCAATACGCCGTCGATGTGCTCAAGGTGAAGCATATTATGGTGGTGGGTCACTACGGCTGTGGTGGTGTGCGCGCGGCCATGGGTCAGCAACGCTTAGGACTCATCGATAACTGGCTCGGGCATTTACGTGATATCTATCGTATTTATCAGGAAGAATTACAACAGATGGACGAAGCCAAACGTTTTGATCGCCTGTGCGAGCTAAACGTGATTGAGCAGGTTGCTAATGTGACCAGTTCAACCATAGTGCAAGAAGCTTGGGATCGCGGCCAAGAAGTGGCGGTACACGGCTGGATTTACGGCATTGATAACGGTTTACTGACAGATTTAGATGTCACGGTTGACCGTGAACATGGTCTAGCCAATCCACGCTAACGGCCTGAATATAGGCTTTTAACCCTTAGCTGAGTGTCATCTATGCTCAGATAAAACCTGCCCCTGTGCAGGTTTTTCTTTTTCCATGGCAATTTTCAGCAATAAAACATCGCAAGGGTCTATTACGCCAGTTATAATTCGCCAGTTAATTGCAGGCGACCTATGCGCCACAAATTCTAAGGAGATACCTTCCATGCCCGGTTTTGAATTATTTGGTCCTGAAGAGAAGCAGGAAGTCGCTGACGTTATGGAAAACGGTTTTACCTTCCGTTACAACTTCGACCATATGCGTAATGATCGCTGGAAGACGCGCGATATGGAGCAACTACTGTGCGAGAAGATGAACGTGAAGCATGCTCACCTTTTATCAAGCGGTACTGCTGCGCTGCAAACGGCCATGATGGCTGCAGGCATTGGGGCTGGCGATGAAGTTATCGTGCCACCTTTTACCTTTGTAGCCTCAGTTGAAGCGATTTTTATGGCAGGCGCGATTCCGATTTTTGCCGAAATAGATGAGACATTGTGTTTATCTCCAGAAGGTATCGAAGCCGCGATTACCCCACGCACTAAAGCCATCAACTTAGTGCACATGTGCGGTTCTATGGCGAAGATGGACGAGATCAAAGCCGTCTGTAAAAAACATAACTTACTGATTTTAGAAGATGCTTGCCAAGCCATCGGTGGTAGCTACAAGGGCCAAGCCCTAGGTACTATCGGTGATGTGGGTTGTTACTCATTCGATTCAGTCAAAACCATCACCTGTGGTGAAGGTGGCGCTGTGATCACTAACAACACAGAAATCTACAACAACGCGCACATGTTCTCAGATCACGGCCATGACCATATTGGTAAAGACCGCGGCGCAGAGTCACACCCTATCATTGGCTTGAACTTCCGTATTTCGGAAATGAATGCCGCCTTAGGGTTAGCGCAGTTACGTAAACTCGATACCATTATCGATATTCAACGTAAAAACAAAAAGACCATTAAAGATGCAATGGCCGCTATTCCAGAAGTCACCTTCCGCCAGATCCCAGATCCCGAAGGCGACTCGGCTGGCTTCTTAACCTTTATGTTGCCAACCGAAGCGCGCACGCAAGAAATCAGCAAAAAACTGGCTGAAAACGGCGTTGATGGTTGCTTCTACTGGTATGTAAACAACTGGCATTATTTGAAAAACTGGAAACACATTCAGGAGCTTAAGGCATCTGCTGCGTTGCCAATCACATTAATCGCCGACAGACCTGACTATACTCAAGTTTCTGTGCCTAAATCCGATGCCATTATGAGCCGCACGATTTCTATGCTCATCAAGTTGTCTTGGACCGATGCTCAGATCGCCGAGCGTATCGAAAACATCAAGAAAGCATTTGCCCAATAATTCTACGGGAGTTTGTTGCAATGAGTTTTAAGAATTTTAAAGTAGTTGAAAAAATGATCTTCGGCCGTGGCTCATTCGTCCAATTGGATGAAGTGTTAGCTGCTGAACGTAAAACCGCCGACGATTTCGTGGTGTTTTTAGTCGATGACGTGCATCAAGGCAAAGCCCTTGAGGGCCGCATTCCAGCTAAAGCACAAGACATGGTAATTTGGGTTAACGTTGATGAAGAGCCAAGCACAATTCAAATCGATGCCCTGACTGAACAAGTTCAAGCTTTCAATAGCAAACTGCCAGTGAGCGTCGTCGGTTTAGGTGGCGGTTCAACCATGGACGTAGCTAAAGCGGTATCGCTGATGCTGACCAACCCAGGTGGCTCTGCTATGTATCAAGGTTGGGACTTAATCAAGAACCCAGCGGTACACCACATTGGTATCCCAACGATTTCTGGTACTGGTGCAGAAGCGTCACGCACCGCCGTATTATGTGGTCCAGTTCGTAAGCTAGGCCTGAACTCAGATTACACAGTATTCGATCAAATCATCATGGATTCTGAGTTAATCGAAGGCGTAGAAACGGACCAATGGTTCTACACAGGTATGGATTGCTATATCCACTGTGTTGAATCTTTACAAGGTACCTTCTTAAACGAGTTCTCTAAATCCTACGCTGAAAAAGCGATGGATTTATGTCGCCAAGTGTACTTAGACGACCACGTAGAAAAAGACGACAAGCTAATGATGGCGTCTTTCATGGGCGGCATGAGCATAGCTTATAGCCAAGTGGGTGCCTGTCACGCGGTTTCTTACGGTCTGTCTTATATCCTCGGCTACCACCACGGTATCGGCAACTGTATCGCCTTTGACGTGTTAGAAGAATTCTATCCAGAAGGCGTTGAAGAGTTCCGTCTGATGATGAAGAAACATAACATCACGCTGCCGAAGAACATCTGTAAAGATCTGCCAGACGAAACCATAGCGAAAATGGTTGCCGTGACTAAGAGCATGGGTCCACTATGGGCTAACGTTTACGGCGCGGGTTGGGAAGAGAAAGTCACAGATGAAATGTTGACTGCGCTGTTCCGTCGCATCTAAGCTCTAACACATGTTAAAAGGGCTCAATTGTGAGCCCTTTTGTCTATATGCATTGTATATCTACACTGTATATCTTTGATAAAAGTAGGATAATTTGATGAATGTGACTCTGTTAATCCCGGCTCGTTACGGTTCAAGCCGCTTCCCGGGCAAACCCTTAGCCCCGATTAACGGCAAGCCAATGATCCAACACGTGTATGAACGCGCGTCGTTAGCCAAAGGCCTCACCAATATTTACGTCGCTACCGATGATGATCGCATTAAAGCGGCCGTTGAAGGTTTTGGCGGCAAAGTAGTCATGACCAGCCCAGATGCAGCCTCGGGTACAGATCGTATCAATGATGCGATAAACCAACTGGGACTGAAAGATGACGATTTAGTGATCAACCTACAGGGCGATCAACCCCTTATTGACCCAACATCCATCGAGCAAGTCATCAGCCTCTTCGAGCGTCACCCTGGTGAGTTTGAAATGGCCACCTTAGGCTTTGAAATCGTCAATAAAGCCGAGCTTGACGATCCTATGCATGTGAAGATGGTGTTCGATAACAACAACTACGCCTTGTATTTCTCTCGTTCGCGTATTCCTTTTGGCCGCGATACTCAAGATTACCCCGTTTATAAGCACTTAGGTGTGTATGCTTATACACGCAAATTCGTACAGGCCTTCGCCGCCCTACCATTAGGTCGTCTAGAAGATCTGGAAAAACTCGAGCAATTACGTGCATTAGAGTACGGCCATAAAATCAAAATCGCCATTAGCGCCTTTGATTCTATTGAAGTTGATACGCCAGAAGACATTCGTAAATGTGAGCAACGTTTAGCGGTTGATTAATCGCCCGTTAGGTGTGCGCGAGTCAATTCGAAACAGGAGCTGAGTATGTCGACCTTAGAAGTCTGGATCATTATTATTTTGATCGTCGGTGTCATCGCCAGCAATCTTGCTGCGTTGAAGTACAGTGCTAAGTTCAAACTGCCGCAGTTCGGTCAACATGGTAAAGATAAGCAGATAAAGTCAGATACTGCCAAGCCTTCGGCAGCAGACAATGATGACGATGCGGCTTCAAACAAGCCAAGTTCAGCGGACTCAGAACCCAATAAAGCAGATCAAAGCGAAACTGAACCACCTAAGCGCTAAATTCAATGGCGGCTTTTAAAGAGTGAGTCTAAAGATGGCTCTTAAACATGCCTTTTAAAGACTGCGCTATAAACACTGAGCAATGACGTTCACAAACATAGAAAAGGCGCCACAGGCGCCTTTTTTGTCTCTCAAATAACAAGCTAGTCAATGCCACTCATCAGCCTTAGGCTTTTTTCGCTGATGTGCGACTCAATGGCTGCTCCTCAAGGTGCGCCACTAAAAAGACTAAAAAGCGAAACAGGGATTTAATCTTAAGATCATGATTTTTATTGGGCTCAGCCGCGACTAACTTCTGCAGCGATTTGATTCTAGCGTAAGCATTCTCGACTAAAGCATCGTTCTCTTTACCGACATATTTAGCAAACTCGGCAAATTCACCAATAAATTTCAGTGTCACTTTACGGCGATTTAACGAAGTGAGTGCTGCGCCCTCTTTCAGTTTTGCCTCAAAAATACTGCATTCTAAACCACTGGCGATCGCACTTTGCGACAAACAGCTGCTTAACGCATCGGCCAGAAAACCCAAATTGGCTTTTAACTCGAAGGCAATCGCCTGCTTACTGGCGCTCGATTGCTGCCAGCGACTGCGTTCCTTATCAAAAATATCGTATAGCTCTTTCCAAATGCTCATGCGCTTTGCCTACCTTGCACTGAATCGCTCCCTTCGTATATAGCACTCGACTTTTTTGAAATGCTAGCGTTGTTAATACTAACGTTTTTAATACTAGCGACTGAAAGTTATCATAAATTTAAGGTTTTCGGCATAGCGCTATGATAAATAATGGTTTAAAGCACATTCACACTAAAACTAAAATCGGCATAAAAAATGGCCCGAACGAGTCGGGCCAGAGTGCAAGCTACCTGAGTACGAAATGAGCTCAGTGCGAACTCATGACTCACTCACGACCCATCTAATGGCATATAAAGTTAAAGCGCTTGCGATTTTTTCACGTTATTTTTCTCGGCGGCGAGTCGACGCTGCGCTTCTTTTTTCTCACGGCGCGCTTCAATCACTTGATTCACATCGCTACCGATATGCGCTTCATTACGGGCTTTAGCCAGATTCACTTGACGTTCACGCTCAACGAAACGTTTACGCTGCTCGTCAGAAATTTTATCGATACAATATGGGCAACTGACACCTTGCACATAGGCAGGGCTCTGTTTTTCAGCTTCGGTGATTGGCATACGGCAAGCATTACATTGATCGTATTGACCTTTCTTCAAGTCATGATTTACCGCAACGCGGTTATCAAATACAAAGCACTCGCCTTCCCACAGGCTTTCTTCCGCTTTCACTTCTTCTAGGTATTTAAGAATACCGCCTTCGAGATGATAGACCTCGTCAAAGCCTTGCTCTTTTAAATAAGCAGTTGATTTCTCACAGCGAATACCGCCAGTACAGAACATGGCGACCTTCTTATGTTTAGCAGGATCAAGATTCTGCTTCACATATTCAGGGAATTCTCTGAAGGTTTCAGTCACAGGATTAATGGCATTCTTAAAGGTGCCGATTTGCACTTCATAGTCGTTACGGGTGTCGACTAAAATCACGTCCGGATCAGAAATCAGCGCATTCCAATCTTGAGGCTTCACATAGGTGCCAACCACTTTAAGTGGGTCAATACCTTCGACGCCCATAGTCACGATTTCGTTTTTCAGCTTGACTTTAGTGCGGTAGAACGGCATTTCATCGTCAAATGACAGCTTGTGAACGATATTGTCTAGGCCATTTTGGCTATTAAGCCACACTAATAACGCTTCAATAGCTTCTTGAGTGCCAGCAACTGTGCCATTGATCCCTTCACTTGCGAGGAGCAGAGTGCCTTTGATCTCGGCCTGTTCCATCATAGCGAGTAATGGCGCTCGGATAGATTCAAAATGCGGTAACGACACGAATTTATATAACGCACATACGACAACTTTAGCCATAACACCCTCTTTGCTGGCTGGAACTTAATTTCCAGTGCATAAACAAATCAATCATCTGCAGCCTTGCTGCAGATCCCAAAAATAGCGCGGAATTCTACCTGAGTCACAGCAAGATAAACACAGATAAAATACAGGGTCTTTAATTCTTTACGCACAGTGGTGAGAAAAATCATTCTATGATGGCAAATTAAGCAGAAATCCCAGTATGAAAGCGTTACCATCTGTGCCCTTTGAATATTGCATGATTGGCACGCAACATTCGCATTGGCATACTCGCGTCGTCAATAAGCATACATAAACATGCTGACGTCAGCTTTAGTCGCATCAACTTCCACGCATGGCGCCGCACAGTAGAGGAAATCCGAATGACTCTAGCCGTCTTATACACCTTCCGCCGTTGCCCCTATGCTATGCGAGCACGTTTGGGACTCTTATTAGCCCAATGCAATGTTGAAGTCCGTGAAATCACCCTTAAAGCCAAACCACCACAAATGCTAGCTGCCTCACCTAAGGGTACTGTGCCGGTATTAGTGCTAGCAAACGGCGAGGTGATTGCCGAAAGTCTTGAGATCATGCGCTGGGCACTCACGCAAGCAGATCCCTTAGATCTATTGTGTCAGCAAAATCCTGCTATTGAAGATAAAATGACACAGCTTATCGCGCAAAATGATCAGCAATTTAAACCATGGCTTGACCGCTATAAATATGCCGACCGTTACCCTGAGCAAACGCAAGCTTATTATTATCAGCAAGCGAGTCATTTCCTCCTGCAACTTGAAACATGCTTAGGGCAACACCCCTTTTTAGTCGCCGATACACCTCGCCTTGCCGACTACGCAATCGTACCTTTTGTACGCCAGTTTGCCGCAGTGGATCTTAAACGTGCACTGAGTGATGATTTTCCGCGAGTCGCCGCTTGGCTAAATCGACTGATTTCGAGTGAAATATTTATTCGTTCGATGGAAAAATATGTGATCTGGGACGCTAGCCATTCTCCAATTTGCTTGTTAGGAGACGTGTAAGCCAATAAGATTTAAAGATTATTTTTATTTTATGTTATAGCCATCGGTAAAATATTCGAGTAAGGTATTTGCCACTAGGTAACTAATTTAGCTAATCGTAGCTAGACAATCTTTTCAAGAAAAGTAACCACGCCTAAAGACTCAAGGACGTGAATGATAGAACACAAGGATAAGACAGTTGGAAAATATGGATATTAATATCGTTATTATGCTTGGGGGCCTAGTGCTATTGCATTGTCTATTTGCCCTTCGGGCCTTCAAAAGTAAAGTGGATCTCAGCACCAACAAAAAGTGCTTATGGTGCCTACTGAGTCTGATACTCGGCCCTATGGGTTATTATGGTTTTCACGGTTTTATTCCCCTAGATAGAATTCTCAAAGACTAAACGGTAAAACTAAATACCTTCAAAAAACCAGTCATACCATTGATTTACTTATCAAATTAAGACAAAAAAATAGCGCAACCTTAAGCTGCGCTATTTATGACCCTGTTTAATCAAACAAGGCATTACAGTTAACTACAAATGACTGTGCAACAATACCGAGTCATCAGGAACTTTTTGGATCACAGGCGCTTGCCCTTCAGCCAAGGCTTGTTTATAGCTTTGATTCATTTTAAGGGCGAGATACAAATCTGGCCGGATCAAAATACCACCTTCCCCTGTCTGCATGCCCGCTTGCTCAAACCAACTCAGCATCTGCCGTTTACGTCCCGCAAGCACTAAACGAACGCCACGTTTTTTAAGCAGTTGATGTAAATCAGCCAACATGGCCATCACACTTAAATCCAAATGGGTAAAACAAGGCACTGCATCAATAATGATGCAATCGACAGGCTCAGATTCCCGAATAAACTTTTCCAGTAAACGGCGCTTAAAATACGTCGCATTAAAGTAAGTTAACGGTGAATTAAAGCGATATATAAATACTCCTGGAACCGATTTAGCTTTACCCGATTCATCGACACTGCGGATAACGCCCTTATGATCTAAACCAAGCACTTGATCCGTAGGCCGCATCACAGTAGCAAGGAACTGGAATAAACCCAGTAATACAGCCAAGGTTATCCCAGGGATAACCCCAATAAACAACACAGAGAACAAGGTGATACAGGCAAGTAGAAAAGCAGACCTATCCCGCACTCGCAGATTCCACAGTGACTTTAAATCGATAAGCGAGATAGAGGCAATCACCAGCACTACACCTAAGGCGGCACTGGGGATAAACTTCAAAGGCGCAGTGAAAAATAGCGCCACAACACCAATCAATACCGCCGCAATGATAGACACTAACTGGCTCTTACCACCATTGGCATCATTAACCGCAGTGCGGGAATCCGCGCCGCTCACCGCAAAACCTTGAGATATGGCTGACGCTATATTGGCTATACCTAACGCCCTGAACTCTTTATCGGCATCTATATCGTAACCGTTTTTTGCCGCAAAGCTTCGAGCCGTCAACATCATACTCACAAAGCTCACCATGGCTAAGTTAAGCGCTGGTACCACAAGCTCACGGGCGATACCTAAATCAAATACAGGCGCTTGAAATGAAGGTAATCCTGAGGTCACTTCTCCGACGACGCTAATATCAAAGCTCGTCAGGTTAAACACCCAAACAAGGAAAGCCGCCATCGCCATTGCGCACATAGAAGCAGGCCATTGAGGACGAAACCGTTTCACTAAGGCATAAGTCGCTAGCGTCACAATCCCCATCGTCAATGTCGGCCAATGGGTTTTGGATAAGTAAGAAGGCGCACCGCTGAGGCGTTCGATTAGATAACGCTCATCGAAGGTAAAACCGAATATTTTTGAAAACTGTCCCACGATAATAGTAATTGCAACACCATTAAGCAGTCCCATCAAAATCGGTTTTGATAGAAAATCGGCGAGAACCCCTAGCCTAAAACGACTCGCAATCAAGCACCAAAAGCCTGTCATGGCCGTCATGGTCATCACTAACTGCCAGTGCTTCATACTATCCCCTGCAGCTAGGGGCGTGACAACCGCGGCGATAACAGCACAAGTCGCCGCATCTGGACCCACGATTAATTGTTTTGAGGTGCCAAATAGTGCGTATACCAACATTGGTAATACGCAGGAATACAAACCCACGGCAGCATTCACACCAGTGAGCTGGGCATAAGCAATCGCTACGGGTAATGCCACAGCGGCAACGGATAAGCCTGCGCGCACATCATCCCTAAGCCATTGCTTTTCATATTGTAATAATTGCGCCAATCCCGGCATAAACGAAATCAAACTAGGGAACTTCACTCGGCAACCTCCATATACACACTATCAAGATAAGCAACAAGTATAACTGAGACTGAAAATGTTCAGCTAAAAGGTCATTACCTAAAAAGCCATCAATAGTATGTTGGTTATGGCATAAAGCCAATCATTACGCGAGTGTCTTCCTCAGAATATTTATAGGCTTAGGCACTTAATTCAAGCCAAGCTAGCGTAATATCATAGGTAATGACACTAAGAGCAAGCTGCCCATAAACCAATTAAAATGGCGCTTACGTCTATCGGTATTGAGTTTCTTACTGATCGCTGCACCGACAAATACCCAAGTAAATGATGCAGGAAATCCCACTATGTTGAACATTAATACGCCAAGAAACGCACTCAACCAAAAGCCATCGCCACTTAATGTAAAAGCGCTACACAGGGTAATCGTCGACATCCAAGATTTAGGGTTAATCCATTGAAATAATGCAGCTTCAATGAGCGTCATAGGTTTTCGCCCATCATCCAAATGCGTGCTCTGCACTGGCGACGTCACTAATTTGTACGCGAGATACAGCAAATATGCTAAAGCAAAATATTTCAATACTTGGTGCAATACCGGTAATGCTTCAAACAAGGTACCGAGGCCGAATAATACCGCAAGATGTAAAGAGGTCGAACCCAAGCGGATCCCTGCAATATGTGGCACGGTACGCAGCACACCAAAATGCGCTCCAGAGCTAGCCAAGAGAATATTGTTCGGTCCTGGAGTCATTGTCATCGTCGCGCAAAACAGCGCGGTCGAGGCCATTAAAGTCCATAATTGTGGATCATAAAGCAGTGCAGTATTCATATTCGCCTTAAATTGTATGCATACATTTGTTGACATAAAAAGATGCAATAAATAATATACGGAGAATATTAGAGATCAATGGATTTATTGTCATGGGTACAATCTGGACACCAGACCTAACGACTTTTTCAGGCCCGAAATATCAGCGCTTAGTCAGTGCCATAGAACAAGGCATTTTGCAGAAGGTGTTAACCCAAGGCAGTAAACTGCCACCACAGCGCCGTTTAGCCGATGCCTTAGGCATCACTATTGGCACCGTGACCCGCGCCTATGCATTGGCGGAACAAAGGGGTTACGTCGAAGCACGAGTGGGAGATGGCACCTATGTCAACGCCTCCCCTGTACCTGAAATGGGTAACGTACAATTGAATATGGCGACCTGTCAGCAGCCACTCACAGATCAAATCAGCACCCTAAGCGATTGCCTCAGCCAATTAGCGAAAGACCCCACTAAATTGAGTCAGTTACTCGGTTATCGCGCCAGTCCATTAGATCAACACCAACAAGTGTTCCACCAATGGTTAAACCAACGCGGTATACAGCAAACACCCGAGCAACTGGTCTTTACCCATGGCGGCCAGCAAGCCATTTTTGCCTGTTTGAGCGCATTTTTATCAACAGGCGATGTACTGTTACACGAGCAATACAGTTATCCAGGCGTGAGAATTTGTGCTAAACAGCTTGGTGTCACTAGCGTTGGAGTGCCCCTTACCCACGAAGGATTAGATCTGCCGCGCTTTGAAGCCCTATTACAGATCCACAACCCTAAATTAGTCTATCTCACGCTGAATAATCAAAACCCCACTTGCATTCAGTACAGTGAATCACAGCGGCAGAAAATCCTTGAATTATCAGAGCAATATCAATTCTATATCATTGAAGATGACGTGAATTATTGTTTACCTGAAGAATGGCATTCGCCCCTGTGGCAATTAGCAAAACAGCTGGTGATACCACGGGTGATTTATATTTCCAGCCTGTCAAAATTGTTTTCTGGCGGCTTAAGGCAAGGCTTTATTCTGGTTCCTGACCAACTAATCGCCCAAGTGCGACTCGCTATTCATAGCCAATGCTGGATGGTGTCGCCGCTGAATATTGAAATTGCCTGTCAGTTGATAAAGAAAGGTCATATTACTGCAGAACGAGATACGCTCGTACGTCAACGCCAAAGTCACTGTATCGCTATGGGCGAACGGCTGGGATTAACCCAAACTTGGCGAGGGTTAAACGGTTGGATACAACTGCCAGAAGATATCAAAGCCCATCACCTCGTTACCGCACTGGCCGCAAAAGGCATATTAGTCCGTAATGGTGATGACTTTAATTGCCATGATAATTTTATCCGCTTGAGCCTTGGTGGCGCCGAAAACGACACTCAATTCAATCTCGCGGTTGAATGCATAGAATCGACCATACGTTCCTTAGTGCAAAATGCTTATTCAGTGGTGTAAAAGCGCTTAAAGACCATTAAGCTCAGCCAATTTTTATGCGCCATTTCAGATGAAGTTAATTCACACAAAATGGCGAATTTTGTAGAAGAGTGAATAAAAAAGCGCCAGTAGCATACATGCTACTGGCGCTGGTGTTACTGACAAGCTTGATGAACTATCGGTGAGCCATTAGCTATAGTTTACTATTGCACCACTATTTAATCTTAAGTTGGTAAACACTCGTGGTGCCACTAACTTCATTGCCTATGATTAACAAAGGATTACCGCTAGGGCTTTTATCGGCACTGACAAATTTCATCCCTTCTGGCCCTAAATCCCCCGCCAATGTTGCATCCCCCTTAACTTCACCCGTATCAGTATCAACAACGAAGTCAGCTTCAAAATCACGGTTCACAACATAGTCGACAAAATGCACATCGAAAGGATTAGTCACGTCATAGATCATAAAGCCAGAGGTACGTTCTAAACCAACAAAGGCATATAGTCGTTGACCAATTTGGCCTAGGGCTAAAGCTTCTGGCTCTGGCCCCTTGTCATCGCTGCGACTATCACCTTTATTTTCTTCGTTGTTATTGTTGAACTTATCCCCCAGTAGTGCGGCGGTAATACGTTCAAAATCACTGCCACTGTCAAACACTTGCTGACCATCAGCATTCCAAATCGAGAATGAACGAGCACCAAAGCTCACGACTTTGTCGTAGTCGCCATCCTTATCATCGTCCCCCATGCTCGTCGTTACCTTGAGACGCGCTAATTGGGTTTTATCTTTTGCGGCGGCAAATTGTGGGTGATTCGGGTCGAGCACTAAATCCCCTGCGCGGGCTTCTTCCGAAAAAGCCGCATAGTCACGGGAGTCACCTTCATTCGCAGTTACAATAAAGTCAGTGTTATTCCAACGGTAGCTAGCAAGGGTATCGGGTTGATACATGCCGTACACCCCTGTGTAGCTTTGCAAGTTCACAAGATTATCTTTGTCACTCGCATCAATTTTATTCACATCAAGTCCGTAATATTTGAGGCCTAGCGGTAAAATCTTAGAGACTTTCGCATTGGCGATATCAATCACGGCAATAGCATTGTTCTCTTGTAAACTGACAAATGCACGGCGGTTATTATGGCTAATGGCGATATATTCAGGTTCTAAATCCTGCGCCACACTCGCCATTGGGCCATTAATTTTAATGTCTGCGGTGATTTCAGTTGCACGCGCACCGCCCTGATTAAACGCACTAAAATTTATGATGGTCGCAGTAGCTGCGGGCTTACCGTCAGTAATCGCAATCAACGCAACACTGCCTTCAGGATCTAAGGTATAAGCAGGATTAGGTTCGCCTTCATTGGCCACGAGTAAGGTTTTACCGTCGTGGGTGAACACCACATTATCGGGTAAAGCACCGACTTCGACGGCGCTGATAAACTGCGGAGCATCTGTGCCGTTAAGATGATAAAAAGCCACAAAACCATTGGCTTGGGTTTTATTGCCTGCAGCGTCACCACGCTCAATGGCAGCCGCTAACAAGTTGCCTGAAATACTCACGCTGTTAACGCTACCCATAAAGGTTTGACCCACATCCTTAGCAACATCGAGTTCTGCTAATTTGTCGAGATTATTCAATGCTAAAGGATCTGTGGCGTTTGATGCAGTCGCTAATAAGCTGCCATCGATAATATCGACTTTGCCGCTAATCGCATTGACCACAAAAATACGGTTAGATGCACTGTGATATTCAACGATTTCGGCGGCACTTAAGCCATAAACGCCAGTCTGATGACGACCAATTAACTCAGCTTTTAAGCTTGCAGTTTGTGGCTGGCAAACATATTGGGTTTGCGCGACCGCAATTTCATTGTCATCCAATTGTCCATTATGGTTGGCATCTAATCCGGTATCGATACGCTGACCACCGGCGGGACAATTTGCATCACCGATAGTTAATGCGGTCACTTTAACCAGTGAATTTAAGCCGTTGTCGCCTTTATCACCTGCTGCGCCATCATCACCGCTGCAAGCTCCGAGTAATAAGCTCGCCATAATGGCGGCTGCAAGCGGGAGTCGTTGTGTTTTCATCGTGTCATTCCTGAATATTTTATTTTTAGTAGGGTGAAGCTAAAGCCCACTAAATTAGTCAGCATAAAAGACACCTAGATGACAAAGCAGTGACACTCAGATGACAACTAACACTTTTGAATGAAGCATATTGGAGGATAACGACTCGAGCCGCCAAGGTTATGCCTCGATTATCGAGACTTGCTACTTAGTTACAATTTAATCGGTAAAATACGGTAAAGAAATCATCGCAAAGATTGGTTTATTTGTCCTAGCGCTTTACTATGCTATTGCTTAATGCCTTACCGTGAAAATTGATCGAAGCACAATTCACTTTTCCCCAAACACTGCCAATTAGCGCAAGATGCTGGCTAAAAATGGACGGATTAGAGTGAATTGTCCTAGTACAATTTAAACCACGCCGCATAACCCTGAGAAATACGCTTTCAATTCTTTCGCCACCCGAGGTAACAGTGGACCCACAATCACAACCTTCTGCCCATAACGGTAGACGTATACCGAATTTAGCACTGCTTATTCCCATGCTAGCGGCGATTGTCGCGATCACACCATTGGCCATCGACATGTACTTACCTGCGATGTCGACATTGGCCCTTAGTTTTCATACCGATATCACAACAGTGCAACAGTCCCTGAGTATCTACTTAGCAGGCTATGCACTGGGCATGTTGTGTTTTGGCCCCTTAGCTGACCGCATTGGCCGTCGCCCTATGGTGATAATGGGGCTGAGTGGCTTTATGCTAACCAGTTTACTGATTGGGTTTGCTGGTCAAGTCGAAATCTTTCTTGGGTTACGCTTTTTGCAGGCCTTTATCGGCGCAGCAGCGACTGTGGTGGTACCGGGATACATAAAAGAAGTCTATGGCGACAATACCGCCAAAGGTATGTCTTACGTGAGTTTAATCATGATGTTAGCGCCATTACTGGCCCCTAGTATTGGCAGCGTTATCTTAGAACTCGGTGATTGGCATTTAATCTTCTTCATTCAATCTGCCTATGCCGCGACCCTGTTATTACTCGTGCTGTTTGCGCTAAAAATGCCCAGCGATAAAGATATGGATACCCGCAGCCAAAAATCATTTCTTGGTGCCTATGCGACCGTATTTTCCCGACCTGGCGTTAAGTTGAACATTGCCAGCGGCGTGTTAACGTCTTTTGCGTTTTTCTGTTATCTCACCGCATCACCCTTCGTTTATATGGAAGTCTTTGCCTTAGATAAATCCTATTTTGCCATCTTGTTTAGCACCAACGTTGGCGCCTTGATGTTGGCCAATATCATTAATACTCGCATTGTCGGCCGCTATGGTTCGCTGCGTATGTTGCACGTATCGACCTTTTTTGGCGCTATTGCGGGGGCTGGTTTATTAACGGTCAACCTACTGGATATGAGCTATCATTTTACCGTGATCATGCTTATTCCTTTGATGGGCAGCCTAGGGGTGATGTCGGTCAACGCCGATGCGATAGTGCTGATGAAGTTCAAACAAGAAACCGGAACGGCAACGGCGGTTATTGGCACCTTAAGATTTGGCTGTGGCGCGCTAGCGGGGCCATTATTAGCGGTGTTCTATGATGGCACAGCAGTGCCCTTCTCCGCCCTTATGTTAGGCTCTATTGTGTTAGTCGGTATTTGCCAATTCAATCGTCCAAAACATCAAACGCAGCCGACGGTTTAAGGATTTATTTTTAAGGGTCTATTTTTAAGAAATCATGGATGCCAATGCCTCATCTACAACACATGTTTGATCGCGTGAAAACAGCGCATTGGCTTTCACTAAATATAGCAAATAAGTAATATTTAATCGCAATAGTTAAGTATCTGCTTATCTAACGTCCCACACCAAAACGGCACTTTTAGTGCCGTTTTTGCTTTTTAAGCATCTAACAATCTGAAAAATATAAGATAAGCCCATAAATCAGCCTAGATTACTTGGCGATTCCAGCAAGTTCTCCAGCCATTCAAACGTGAAATTGTTTCAAGTTGGTTATTTTTTACATAAAAGGCTTGAAATGTTGTTTTTTTTGAATATGATGAAATTCTGTTCATTGCAACAGTTGCTGCATCCTAAGGATGAATCACTTGTCTTCTACGAAGTCAGTTCAGCATTTCGGAGCCTGAATTACCCTTCAGGCTTAATTTTTAGAGCGATTACCGTCGCTGTAACAAAATACTGTTTACCGTAACGGTACTATGCAATAGGAGTTCCACATGGAGATGTTATCCGGCGCCAGCATGATAGTGCGTTCTTTGATTGATGAAGGCGTAAAACACATTTTTGGCTATCCTGGCGGTTCAGTTTTAGATATCTACGATGCCCTGCACGTTATCCCAGGTATTGAACACATACTCGTTCGCCACGAACAAGCTGCCGTGCACATGGCCGATGGCTACGCCCGTGCAACGGGTAAAGTGGGCGTGGTATTAGTCACCTCAGGACCCGGTGCCACCAACGCGATTACCGGTATTGCCACCGCCTACATGGACTCTATTCCCCTCGTAGTATTATCGGGTCAAGTACCGAGCAACCTTATCGGTAATGATGCTTTCCAAGAATGCGATATGATCGGTATCTCTCGTCCTGTGGTCAAACACAGCTTTTTAGTTAAAGATCCCACTCAAATCCCTGAAACGATAAAAAAAGCCTTTTATATTGCCTCTACCGGCCGTCCTGGGCCTGTGGTCGTCGACCTGCCAAAAGATTGCTTAAACCCAGCGCTGCTGCACGAATATATTTATCCCGAAAGCGTGAAAATGCGCTCATACAACCCGACAACCTCGGGGCATAAAGGACAGATCCGTCGTGGACTACAGGCACTATTAGCGGCTAAAAAGCCTGTGCTCTATGTCGGTGGCGGCGCCATTATCTCAGGTTGTGATAAGCAAATTTTACAATTAGCTGAGAGATTAAATATTCCCGTCGTCAGCACACTCATGGGACTGGGTGCCTTTCCAAGTACCCACAAAAACAGCCTAGGCATGTTAGGGATGCACGGTCGCTACGAAGCCAACATGACAATGCATAACTGCGATTTGATCTTCGGTATTGGTGTGCGCTTCGACGATAGAACCACTAATAATGTGGAAAAATATTGCCCGAACGCGACCATTTTGCACATAGATATCGACCCCTCGTCTATTTCAAAAACTATCCACGTCGATATTCCCATCGTAGGGTCGGCCGACAGTATTTTAGACAGCATGTTGACACTGTTAGATGAATCGAACGAGCACAATGACAACGATGCCATCGCCACTTGGTGGAATGATATTGAGCAATGGCGCGGCCGCGATTGTCTGGCCTATGACAAAAACAGTGGTCGCATCAAACCACAGCAAGTGATTGAAACCTTGTATAAGCTGACCAATGGCGATGCCTATGTCGCCTCTGATGTTGGCCAGCACCAGATGTTTGCCGCCTTGTACTATCCGTTCGATAAGCCGCGCCGCTGGATCAATTCAGGGGGTCTAGGCACCATGGGGTTTGGCCTACCCGCCGCGATGGGGGTTAAAATGGCGATGCCTGATGCCACGGTTGTCTGTGTCACGGGAGATGGTTCAATCCAGATGAACATTCAAGAGCTTTCGACCGCGCTGCAATATGATACGCCGGTTAAAATTATCAACTTAAACAATCGTTTCCTTGGCATGGTTAAACAATGGCAGGACATGATTTACTCTGGCCGTCACTCACATTCCTATATGGATTCAGTACCTAATTTTGCCAAAATTGCCGAGGCCTATGGCCATGTAGGTATGACGATCAGCGATCCCGCCGAACTTGAGTCAAAAATGGCAGAAGCGCTGGCGATGAAAGACAGACTGGTCTTTATCGACATCATGGTGGATGAAACTGAGCACGTGTACCCAATGTTGATCCGTGGTGGTGCGATGAATGAAATGTGGCTGACCAAGACGGAGAAATGCTAATGCGTCGAATTATATCTGTATTATTAGAAAACCAATCCGGCGCCCTTTCTCGTGTGGTCGGTTTGTTTTCACAGCGCGGCTATAACATTGAAAGTTTAACGGTGGCGCCAACGGACGATATCACACTGTCGCGGCTTAACATCACAGTCGTTGCCGATGAAATGGTGTTAGAGCAAATAGAGAAGCAGCTACATAAACTCATCGATGTGTTAAAAGTTTCGAATATTACCGAGTCAGCTTATATTGAACGCGAATTAGCCCTTATCAAGGTCCGCGCCCAAGGCGAGTTTAGGGAAGAAGTTAAACGGATGGCGGACATTTTCCGCGGCCAGATTGTCGATGTCACCGCCAATTTATATACCATCCAAATGGTCGGCACATCAGAGAAACTCGATGCGTTTATTCATGCGCTAGGTGAAGTGACTAAATTGGTCGAAGTCTCTCGCTCCGGTGTGGTGGGTTTGGCTCGCGGAGAAAAGGCCATGAAAGCGTAACTTTCTCACGGAAATCTCGCGGACATTTTTTGCGTGAACACAAAAACAAGGGGAGCATTATGCTCCCCTTGTTTTTAGGTGGTTACCACAGTGTCAATTATGACTGGCTGTCTAGCAAGCGCGATGAAGTGATCTCAATTTTGCGTGGTTTCAATGCTTCAGGGATTTCACGCACTAAATCAATATTGAGTAAGCCATTTTCTAAACTTGCGCCGAGCACAGTGACATAGTCTGCCAGTTGGAAAGTGCGCTCAAAACCGCGTTCCGCTATGCCTTGGTACAAGTATTTACGCTCGGTTTGGCTTTCAGCTTTGTTGCCTTTCACCAGTAATTTCTCACCTTCACTGCTGATCTCAAGTTCATTCATTGAGAATCCGGCCACGGCCATAGTAATGCGATAGCGATTTTCGCCTAATAATTCAATGTTATATGGGGGATAGCCAGTATTGCCATTATTAGCGGCGGCATGTTCTGCCAGCTGAGCTAAACGGTCAAAACCAATGGCACTACGGTACAGGGGAGCTAGATCATAATTACGCATATTCATATCCTTGTCTTAAGCAATATGGAGAATTGGCGGACGGTTTTCACGATGAAAACGCTTGTAGAGTCTGCCGAGTTAAATCTTCTGCCCTTACGGCACAGAATTCACACTAGGATCCTCATCGAGCTATCCTGAAATAGATATAAGGACGGGAGAGAAAATTTCAAGCAAGAAAATTAAAAAAATGTGCAAAATTTAAAAAGACCAACAAAAACGAACTCTTATTAATTTTAATACTTTGAATTGACGTGTGATTTGTATAGAGGCATTAGCGTCATTGCAACACGGAAATCTATATTCGCTAAATTGCAGCCAATAAAAAAGGAGCCTAGGCTCCTTTTTCAGTCTTAGCATCGAATTAACGAGTGCGTGGACACAATTCTTCAGCGCTGAAGAAGTAAGCAATTTCACGAGCAGCAGATTCAACAGCATCTGAACCGTGAGCCGCGTTTTCGTCAATGCTTTCTGCGAAATCAGCACGGATAGTACCAGGAGCTGCTTGAGCAGGATTAGTTGCACCTAAAATTTCACGGTGAGCTAAAACAGCGTTTTCGCCTTCTAATACTTGGACCATGATTGGACCAGAAGTCATAAATGCAACCAGAGCACCGAAGAAACCGCGCTCGCTATGCTCAGCATAGAAACCTTCAGCTTGTTCTTTGGTCAGGTGTAACATTTTAGCTGCAACGATCTTAAGACCAGCAGTTTCAAAACGATTGTAGATAGCACCGATGTGGTTTTTTGCAACAGCATCTGGCTTGATAATAGAAAATGTGCGTTCGATCGCCATAACTAGCTTCCTTTGTCAGCAAGTTTAAAAAATTCGCGCGGATTATACGAAATTTAAAAGCTAAATCCTATCTTTATAGCAAATTAGTCTGAGATATTGCGCACATTCGCTTTATTCGTAATCAGTTTGATCACACAAAATACCCCGCTAGGAGGATAAATCCTTAGCAGGGTTCATTAACTCATTAAAAAATGGGATTATTTTTTGTTTTTTGCCCAAATACCAGCCCATGCAATCAAAGCGACTAAAATGACTGCGGGTGCAAGATCTAATAAGTGATGGAATAAACCGACACCGCCATGACCTGGATGAGCCCAAGCCATTGAAGGGACAAGCATACATAACAATACAAGCAAAAGTTTCATGTGAACATCCTTGCAGTTGCGATAATAAAGTTAAGCCATATAAATGCCTTAACCAATATACAACAAATTACGATATCCACTGAAAATGAACTTGACTGTGATCAAACTCTCGCGAAATATTCTCTGCGCCACTGCAAATACGTGAGGTAAATCACCTTAGTTAATCTTCTGAAGGACAAGATGCCTCACATAAAAAGCCGTACCACAACTGTGCTCACTACTTTTCATCAATCCAACACTGCTGAATTGCTTCCAGTATTTTTTCATTGCAATGCTTAGGATCATCAGCAAAATCATTCAAAGCTAACACCCACTCATACAATTGGGTGAAATGCAGCTGAGTGGGATTCACTTCTGGGTGTGCTTCGAGTAATTCCAACGCAATATCTAACGAATCTATCCAAGTTAATGTCATCGTTTGCCCCTATTCGGTTCGCTTTAATGGGTAAGTTCTGGCTAAACGGCGTTACCCATAAGGAGGTGAATCAAGTGTTGATATTCCGCAGTCAATACTCGACAGCAAGAGCATTAACCCTGTGCTTGCGTCACCTTTTTTACTTTTATCGCATTTTTTTCAACAAAATCAATAATAGCACCCGCCACATCTTTCGTGGTGGCGCCTTCAATTCCTTCAAGACCGGGTGAAGAGTTCACTTCCATGATCACAGGACCGTGGTTTGAGCGTAGCAAGTCAACGCCAGCGACATTGAGCCCCATGGTCTTAGCCGCACGAATGGCGACTGAGCGTTCCTCTGGGGTTAATTTGACTAAACTTGCCGTGCCACCACGGTGCAAGTTAGAGCGGAACTCACCGGGCATAGCTTGACGCTTCATGGCGGCAATCACTTTATCGCCGAGCACAAAGCAGCGAATGTCTGCACCATTAGCCTCTTTGATATATTCCTGCACCATAATGTTGGCTTTAAGGCCCATAAAGGCTTCAATCACGCTCTCAGCCGCTTTACGGGTCTCGGCTAATACCACGCCAATACCTTGGGTGCCTTCGAGTAATTTAATCACCAGAGGCGCGCCACCCACCATATCAATTAAGTCGGGAATATCACTCGGTTTATTGGCAAAACCCGTAATGGGCAAGCCAATGCCGCGGCGTGACATCAACTGCATAGAACGCAATTTGTCACGTGAGCGCGAGATCCCTACAGAATCATTTAAAGCATAGACGCCCATCATCTCAAATTGGCGCAACACCGCCGAGCCATAAAAGGTAATCGACGCCCCAATACGGGGGATCACTGCATCAAATGCAGGTAACTCTCGCCCACCAATGTGGATACTCGATTGCCGCATGTTGATATTCATATAACATTCAAGGGGATTAATTACGTGTACTTCATGACCACGTAATTGCGCCGCTTCAACGAGTCGCTTCGTTGAATATAGCTCAGGCCCTTGCGATAAGATCGCTATTCTCATTTGGTCTCCGGCAACCATTAATTTTGAGCGCATAATACGCCTGCGCAGGGATAAATCAAACAACTAGAGGCATAGACAAGATTAGTTGCACAAATGCTCAACGCCAAAAGCAAAAAACCAGTCACATGGACTGGTTTTAACAATTACCGCGACAGCATTAATTGCCTTCGCTGACCATGTTAACCGTGTATTTAGGGATCTCAATCACCATGTCAGTGTCGACCACTTTCGCCTGACAAGATAGACGGCTTTCAGGCTCAAGTCCCCAAGCTTTGTCTAACATATCATCTTCCAGCTCATCACTTGGCTCAAGATCATTAAAGCCTTCACGCACGATACAGTGACACGTCGTGCAAGCACAGGACTTTTCACATGCATGCTCGATATTGATGCCATTACGCAGCGCAACATCAAGAATGGTCTCACCAACATTCGCCTCAAGCACTGCGCCATCTGGGCACAACTCGGCATGGGGAAGAAAGACTAATTGGGGCATTACATCACCTATATGTTGTCGATCGACTGGCCTTTAAATGCCACTCGAATAGAATTGTCCATACGTCTGGCAGCAAAATCTTGGGTTTGCTCATCCAGTTTTTCAATCGCGAGTTTAATCGCATCGGCATCATCGCCCGTAGCCACTTGCGCCACATTGGCCATAGTAGCATCGATTTGTCCACGCTCATCAGCATTCAGCAAATCGCCATCCTTCGCTAACGCTGCATGTAAAGACTCGAGTACCCTCGCCGCCTCCACTTGCTGCTCGGCCAGCATACGACGACCGATATCGTCTTTGGCATACTTCATCGAATCTTTCAGCATAGTGGCAATTTCAGTATCCGATAAACCAAAAGACGGCTTAACTTGAATACTAGATTGTACGCCGGTGGATTTTTCCATCGCGGTCACGCTAAGTAAACCATCGGCATCTACTTGGAATGTCACCCGAATGTGCGCAGCGCCTGCAGCTAACGGCGGAATACCCTTTAAGGTAAAACGCGCCAGTGAGCGGCAATCGGCAACGAGCTCTCGCTCACCCTGCACCACATGGAATGCCATGGCCGTTTGACCATCTTTAAAGGTGGTAAATTCCTGCGCCCGAGCCACCGGAATCGTGGTATTACGCGATACCACTTTTTCCACTAAGCCGCCCATGGTCTCTATGCCTAATGACAAAGGGATCACATCGAGCAATAGCAAATCCGATTCGGGTTTGTTACCCACTAAAATGTCGGCTTGAATGGCCGCACCAATGGCGACAACACGATCGGGATCGATAGATGTCAGCGGTGGTTTACCGAAGAAAGCTTCGACCTGTTCACGCACTAATGGCACGCGCGTTGAACCGCCAACCATCACAGTTTCAAGCACTTCATCCGTCGTCACGCCCGCATCACGCAGGGTACGGCGACAGCTGGCAATCGTCTTTTTCACCAATGCCGCAATCATGGCATCAAATTCAGCTTTAGTAACGATTTGCGTCAGTTCAGTACCATCGGCAAGGATCACTTTCGCTTCAGTTTCTGCTGCATCCGTTAAAGCTTCTTTGACTCGACGCGATTCAATCAACAGTTGACGACTTAATTGTGAGTCGATGTCACTAAGCTGCCACACTTGTTGCATATGTGCTTGCAGTAAATGATCGAAATCATCGCCGCCAAGCGCTGAATCACCACCAGTGGCTAACACTTCGAATACACCGCGATTCAAGCGCAAAATAGAAATATCGAAAGTACCGCCGCCTAAATCATAGATGGCAATCACGCCCTCTTGCTTAGAATCTAAACCATAGGCAATCGCAGCAGCAGTCGGTTCATTCAACAAACGTAGCACTTTAACACCCAGCAAAGCTGCGGCATCTTTTGTGCCTTGGCGCTGGGCATCGTCGAAATACGCAGGCACAGTGATCACCACACCTTGCAGTTCGCCGCCTAAGGTTTTTTCAGCGCGGGCGATCAGCGGACGTAAAATCTCCGCAGACACTTGCACGGGATTCACTTGGCCTTGGGGAGTCACAAATAAAGGTAAACCGTTTTCGCTTTCGGCAAACTCGTAGGGTAATGATTGCTCGCCAGCTTTAATATCCGCTAGGCTGCGGCCCATAAAACGCTTAACCGAAACGATCGTGTTTTGCGGATCCTGCGCCGAACTCAACGCAGCAAGCGCGCCGACTTCGACTGAATCTTGGGTATAACGCACGATAGAAGGTAATGAATGCTGTCCAAGTTCGTCCGGCAGGGTTGCCGTCTCTCCACTTCGAACGGCCGCCACCAAAGAATTGGTCGTACCTAAATCTATGCCAACGGCAAGTCTATGTTGGTGCGGCGCGGCACTTTGACCGGGCTCAGCTATCTGCAAAAGGGCCATATATATCCAACTTAGTAATGCCAACTCAAGCGTACTTGAGTCAGCAAAGTAACATAAACACGGAAAATCAATCTAACAGAGCGTCTTCGACTCTGGTCAACTCGTCGTGTAATTTTGCCATAAATTTGAGTTTGCGAACTTGATCCGCCGCTAACAATGCGTCTTCAGCCTGCTCACTGGTTAACAGTTGAGTCAATTGCTGAGTAAGTTGCGCGCGGTACTGTGCAAATGATTGATATAGCTCGTCAATACTCGCTTGAGGATCGGCACTATCGCGTATATCTTCTAACGCCTCGCGCCATTCCATTTGCTGCATCAAGAAGCCGGTATCTTTCACTGTCGTGGTTTCATGGCTTAATTCAATTCCACACAGCGACAACATATGCTCAGCGCGGCGAATGGGATCTTTTAAGGTTTGAAAACCATCATTGACTTGCGCCGTGCGCTGCACCGACAGCAATTTTTGCTGTTCAGTATCATTGGCAAATTTATCGGGATGAACCGCCCGTTGCAGTTCGCGATAGCGTTCTGCAAGTAAGGCGGTATCAATATCGAAGGCAGGGGAAAATTTAAACAGCTCGAAATAATTCATGCGTCAACTTTAGCGGTTAAACAGTGAAACTCTCACCACAACCACACTCACCTTTTGCGTTAGGATTATTAAATTGGAAGCCTTCGTTCAGCCCTTCTTTAACAAAATCCAGCTCGATCCCTTGAAGATAGATAAGGCTCTTGGCATCTATGATGATTTTCACATCTTCGATATCAAACACTTCATCGTCATCATTTAAAGAATCAACGAACTCAAGTACATAAGCCATACCAGAACAGCCTGATGTTCTTAAGCCGAGACGCAGGCCTACACCTTTGCCTCGGTTGACTAAGAAAGATCTGACACGATCGGCTGCCGCTGGGGTCATTGTAATCGCCATCTTAACTCCAGATGTTACTTAGCTTGTTTCGATTTGTACTCGTCGATAGCAGCTTTAATGGCATCTTCAGCCAAAATTGAACAGTGGATCTTCACTGGTGGCAATGCCAATTCTTCAGCGATATCCGTGTTTTTGATCGCCGCAGCTTGTTCGATAGTCTTGCCTTTAACCCACTCAGTTACCAGTGAGCTAGACGCAATCGCGCTGCCACAACCGTAGGTTTTGAACTTAGCGTCTTGAATGATGCCATCAGCACCAATTTTCAACTGAAGTTTCATCACGTCACCGCAAGCAGGCGCGCCTACCATACCGGTCACGACCGAAGGATCGTTTTTATCAAAAGAACCAACGTTACGTGGATTCTCATAATGATCTATCACTTTTTCACTGTAAGCCATGGTACTGCTCCAAAATTATCTATTGTAAAGGTCAGAATTAATGATGTGCCCACTGAACTTGGTTCAGGTCGATCCCATCTTTAAACATTTCCCACAAAGGAGACATTTCTCTTAATTTATCAATAGATTGAGTAATTACTTCGATAGCGTGATCAATTTCTTCTTCGGTTGTGAAACGGCCGATAGAGAAACGAATCGAGCTATGTGCCATTTCATCGTTTAAGCCAAGCGCACGTAATACGTAGCTAGGCTCTAGGCTGGCTGAGGTACAAGCCGAACCCGATGAAACCGCTAAATCTTTCAGTGCCATCATTAACGACTCGCCTTCAACATAGTTGAAGCTGACGTTGAGGCTACCGCTAACACGGTCAATCGCATCACCATTGATATAGGTTTCTTCAATGTGCTTGATGCCATTCCATAATTTGTCACGTAATGCACCGATACGAGCGTCATCAGAGGCCATTTCCGCTTTTGCGATTGCAGCAGCTTCACCTAAACCTACGATTTGATGCGTTGGTAACGTACCGCTACGCATACCACGCTCATGACCACCACCGTGCATTTGCGCTTCTAAGCGAATGCGTGGCTTACGACGAACATATAGTGCGCCGATACCTTTAGGGCCATACATTTTGTGACCAGAAATCGAGATCAAATCCACTTTAGTGGCTTGCACATCGATAGGCACTTTGCCTGCACTTTGCGCCGCATCCATGTGGAAAATGATGCCTTTTGAACGGCATAGTTCACCGATTGCATCGATATCGTGGATAACACCGATTTCGTTGTTCACGTGCATGATGCTGACAAGGATAGTGTCGTCACGCATTGCTGCTTCTAAACGTTCCATCGGAATGATGCCGTTTGCAGCAGGCTCTAAGTAAGTCACTTCGAAACCTTCACGCTCTAATTGGCGACAAGTATCGAGAACCGCTTTATGTTCAGTCTTACTTGTGATGATGTGCTTGCCTTTCTTGTGATAGAAATGAGCAACACCTTTTATCGCTAAGTTGTTCGATTCCGTCGCGCCAGAGGTAAACACAATTTCGCGGTGATCGGCGTTAATTAACTCGGCAACTTGGTTGCGAGCAATATCCACCGCTTCTTCGGCTTGCCAGCCGTAGCGGTGTGAACGTGAGGCCGGATTACCAAAGATGCCGTCCATTGTCATGCATTGGAACATCTTTTCCGCGACTCTAGGATCAACAGGCGTGGTGGCGGCATAATCTAAATAGATAGGAAGCTTCATAACACACTCCGTACTGAGCAGTCTCTGGTAGAGGCTACATACAACGTACAAAAATTATTTTTATATATAACAAAGTGCCGCTATAAACTGACTCTTTGTTCCTTTTGCATAGTGTCTTGCTTAAGTGAGATAAATTGCACATCTCGCTTCTGCATCAAGCCGGCAAGACTGATACCATCTAAAAAATCGGAAATTTGTTTGCTTAAATCGCCCCAAAGTGAATGGGTTAAGCAGCGAGTTCCACTCTGACAATTGCCAAGTCCTTGGCAACGAGTCGCATCGACAGACTCGTCTACAGCATGGACAACCATGCCGACTGAAATATCATTGGCTTCTAGGCCTAAGCGATAACCACCGCCCGGTCCACGTACACTGGCAACTAAACCGTGTTTTCTTAGCTTAGCGAAGAGTTGTTCCAGATAGGAAAGCGAAATCCCTTGTCTTTCAGAGATATCCGCTAAGGGAACTGGTCCCGATGCTGAGTGGATTGCCACATCTAGCATAGCGGTTACTGCATAACGACCTTTTGATGTAAGTTTCATAACTACCATAGCTCCCGAACAGGTATGCATTATTTCAACATACCCGAGTAATTCAGTCAAGTATTAAAACCTACTAAAACACTCAAGTATATGAGTGTGCACATAACCAATACCCTTTCATCTTAGTGGGGTATTTAACCTTTTTCTAGCCTAAGATTCAATGCTAAAGCGCCAATTAATCGACATCTAGCACGATATAAACGCAGGATAAAAGTGATCTCGGTACTATGGCGCGATCAAACTCAGGTTTGATCGCAATATGCGCCTTTACAACAGGATAAGCTAAAGTAAAACGCTAAAGGAGACCTTTGTGAGGGTCAACCCTTAGGCAAGTTAGACCGCTAAGTTAAATCATTTCGTTGAACCATTTCTTGAAACTTAGATACTCGGATCAAACTCATCTAATGCACTATGGCGTTTTTCCGCTGCCGCTTTTTCTGCATCATTAAACTCGCCCATATCAAGCTCTGGCAGTTTTTCAGTACAGACATTGCCACCCAGCCCTTGAATGGCTTGACACAACTCTTGAACTTTCGAGTCCATCAAATGCATGTGATCGAGCATCTGCCCTATTGCATTGGCCACCGGATCGGGATTATCCGGTGATACCGCGTACGCATCGAAGCCATATTTTTTTGCCATCGCGCTGCGGCGTTCAGTTTTCTCTTTCGATTGCGGTGACGGTGTAGCCACCACGCGCCCAGGAATCCCCACAACCGTGGTATCTTTGGGCACATCTTTCACCACAACAGAATTCGAACCCACACGCGCACCATCGTGCATGGTAATAGGACCGAGGATTTTTGCCCCTGCGCCCACCACCACGTTATTGGCTAACGTCGGGTGACGTTTCCCCGCCTGCCAGGTGGTTCCACCAAGCGTGACACCGTGATAAAGGGTGCAATCATCACCAATCTCAGCCGTTTCACCTATCACAACGCCCATACCGTGGTCGATAAAAAATCGATGACCTATGGTTGCCCCAGGATGGATTTCAACTCCTGTCAACCAACGGGAAAACGTCGATAAACAACGTGCCGTTAAGCGCCAATCGCGCTTCCATAGCTTATGGCTTATCCGATGCAACCAAATGGCATGCATGCCTGGATAGTTAACCAAGATCTCAAACGCGCTACGCGCCGCAGGATCACGGTGATATATAGATTCAATATCTTCTTTTAGCCTAGCTATCACGCCCATTGTTTATCCTTCGCGATTAGTGTTAATTATTAAGGTTTGGCTATTTTTCTTTAGAACCCGCCACTTTCTCAATTGACGTCAAAATACCCCTGAGGATATTCATTTCCTGACTCTCAATCCGTGCACGACTAAACAAGCGGCGAAGTTTCATCATCACTTGTCCAGGATGGTTCTTTATGATAAATCCAGTTGATAACAGTGTCGTTTCAAGGTGTGCGAAAAAACGTTCCTGATCGGCAGCCAAGGGATACTCAGTCAGCTCTTCTTCGGCAACATCTTTTTGCGCGAGATGGGCAACGCGGGTTTCATAACAAATGATTTGTACGGCTTGCGCCAGATTAAGCGAGCTGTACTCTGGATTTGCAGGGATAGCCACATGATAAGTGCACTGTTGCAGCTCTTCATTGCTTAAACCATGGTTTTCACGGCCAAACACAATCGCAACAGGGCCTTTAAGTGCCTCGGTCGCTAATTTCACCCCAGCTTGTCTTGGCTCTAACATGGGCCAATCTAAGGTGCGACTGCGCGCGCTGGTTGCAATCACTAGACTGCAATCGGCAATCGCTTCAGCAAGTGAATCCACTTTCACAAGATGTTTCAGAATATCCGATGCACCCGCGGCTAATGCTATGGAATGACCGTCGGGCTCAACCCGGGGCTCTGCAAGATACAGAGTAGACAGACCCATAGTCTTCATCGCTCTGGCAGTAGAACCAATATTGCCGGGGTGCGAAGTCCCCACTAAAACCACTCGAATATTACTTAGCATGAAACAACTTAATTTAATTCATAAAACGTTGGGGACGAATATTATCACAGCCATTGCCGAATGCTTATATGAAAATCGGTATTTGATATAACTATCAAATCGAGTATAATACCGCCCGCTATTTTAACGTTCTTTAACATCCAGGGGATTGCAATGCATCCGATGCTGACGATTGCTGTACGCGCTGCCCGCGCGGCCGGCCAAACTATTATGCGCGCCTATACTGAACTTGACCGTATCGAAGTCAGTTCAAAAGGTATCAACGATTTTGTTACCAGTGTAGACAAGGAAGCAGAAGCGACAATTACTTACCAAATTCGTAAATCTTACCCTGATCACACTATCGTGGGTGAAGAGAAAGGCGAAAACCGCGGTGAGAATAAAGACTATGTTTGGATAGTCGACCCTCTGGATGGCACTAACAACTTTGTTAGAGGCATTCCCCACTTCGCGGTTTCTATCGCTCTGCAATACAAAGGCAAGACTGAAGTTGCCGTTGTTTACGATCCTGTCCGTGAAGAACTCTTTACCGCCGTCCGTGGTAAAGGCGCCAAACTCAATGATTTCCGTCTGCGTGTTACCAACGTGAATGAATTAGCGCCTACTATGATTGGTACTGGCTTCCCATTCAAGGCGCGTCAACACACTGAAACTTACATGGCTATTTTCGGCGAAGTCTTCGGCCAATGTGCTGACTTACGTCGCGCAGGTTCTGCCGCATTAGATTTAGCCTATGTTGCCGCGGGTCGTTTGGACGGTTTCTTCGAAATCGGCTTAAAGCCATGGGATATTGCTGCTGGCGATCTGATTTGCCGCGAAGCGGGCGGTACTGTGACTGATTTTACTGGCAACCATAACTATTTGGTTTCGGGTAACATAGTTGCTGGCTCACCTAAGGTGACCACAGAATTAGTGAAGATCATGCGTCCATTATTGAACGAAGGCTTAAAGCGTTAATCAAGATTAACACTTAGCTTTAAATAAACGCATAAAACAAATACAAAAAAGGCCAGTGGTAATCTCTTTAAGAGCGCCCACTGGCCTTTTTGTTTATGTGGCTTTCATTCTAAAGCCTTAAGTACTCGAGTCATCAAGTCCTCAGTCGCCACAATATCGTATTTATAAATAGTATAGTAATTAAGCAATAGTCATTGGGAAGAAAGGAGTGTCCTGAAAACATCTGCACTGATTTCAGCCCAAATCGGCTAACAGGACGAACAGCTATTTATCCAGTTATCTACCCGCTAACGCTTGTGCTGGTGCAATTTGGCTCGCCTTCCAAGCGGGATACAAAGTCGCGATTAAACTCATCACAAACGCCATCACAATCACCAGTACTGCATCCGAAACATGCAACTCAGACGGTAAAAAATCGACAAAGTAAACATCGGCCGAGAGCAGTTGAATACCGAGTAACTGCTCAACTGAGCTCGCAATCGCACTTAAATTCAGCGCCACACTCACGCCGATAATGCCGCCAAGACCACAGCCAAGCAGACCGTTTAACGCGCCCTGCACCATGAAAATCCCCATCACAGCCAAACGACTCAAGCCCATGGTCATCAAAATCGCAATTTCGGAGGCTTTATCCCGCACCGCCATGACTAAGGTGGAGACGATGTTAAAGCAGGCCACACCAATCACCAACACTAAAACTAAATACATCACAGTACGAACTAACTGAATATCTTGATATAAATGCCCTTGAGTACGGGTCCAGTCACTGATATACACAGACTGCTTTTGCGCATAACCGAGTTCGCGCACTTTTACTGGTGCATCAAACACTTTATCGACGCTAATACGCACACCCGTTACACCGCTATTCATGTTCAAGATCTGCGCCGCATATTGCAATGGAATATAAGCGGTTGTCAGTTCAAGCTCGCCGCCCAGATGATAGGTGCCTGACACCACAAAACGATGGCTCTTCGCCGCACGTAAACTGCCTGCCGCATCGGGATCGATATCCTGCACATATAAGGCCAGTGTATCACCCACCTCAAGCCCCAACTTAGCCAATAAACTCTCGCCAAGGACGATATGATTCTCATCTTGGCTCAGACTCTGCCAGCTTGCATCACTCATAAACTGTGACAAAGTTGAAACCTTCGTTTCTTCTTTCGGATCAATACCCACCACGGCTAAGCCTTGAAAACCACCAGGCTTCTGCACTAAACCTTGCATGCGAATAAAGGGGGCTGCACCACGAATACCTTCAATTTGTAGCGCACCTTGCGCAACACTCTGCCAATTGACGATAGGTTCGTCCACCCCGACAATGTCCGCCTGCGGCACTACACCCAGTAATCTTTGCTCTAGCTCGCGCTCAAAACCATTCATTGCAGACAGAACTATGATCAATACCGCCACACCTAAAGCGATACCGGCAGTCGATGCAAAGGAAATAAAACTAATAAAACTGTTGGATTGGCGGGCGCGATAAAAACGCCAACCAATCGATAGGGCTAACGGTCCTTTCATACTTGGGTTTCCGCCGCTAATTGCAAGTAACCGTTTTTCATCATCAGTTGGCGGTCCATACGGGCAGCCAATTTATGATCATGGGTCACCACCACAAACGCCGTGCCTAACTGATCGGCCAGCTCGCGGATCAACTCATAAACCGCATCGCCACTGTTAGCATCTAAATTACCCGTAGGTTCATCGGCCAGCACTAACTTAGGTTTATTAATCAACGCCCTTGCGATAGCTACACGCTGACGTTCGCCGCCCGATAATTCGGCGGGGATGTGAGTCATGCGATGGCCTAGCCCTACCCGCTCCAATAAGACTTTGGCATCGGCGAGTGCTTGTTTACGGTCTTTACCTTGAATAAATGCCGGCATAGCGACATTTTCTAGCGCAGTGAATTCAGGCAATAAATGATGGAATTGATAAATAAAGCCGAGATCTTGATTGCGGATCTGCGCTTGGCGCGCACTAGACACTTGGTATAAATCTTCGCCTAGCAACAAGACTTTGCCCGCGGTTGGCTCATCCAAAGTGCCCATAATATGCAGCAGTGTGCTCTTACCTGAGCCTGAGCTGCCGACAATCGCCAACTGCTCGCCCTTAAACACCTGCAAATCGACATTAGACAACACTTGCGTGGTCACGGCGCCATCATGGTAACTCTTACTGACACTCTGCACTTGCAGTAACACGTCTTGCATTGAAGTTCTCTCTTAAACATGCTTTGGCATCGATTTATTTCATTAAATCAATACATTAAATTATTTTCATCTTGGCAAACCATCACTCACGGATGAATGCCCATGGGTGACGACTAATCATAAAAGCTCACGGGTTACTCGTATCTCAGCGCAGTTGCGGGTTGCACACTGGCCGCACGCAGCGCGGGATATAAGGTCGCCAACAAGGTGACCAATAGCGTGCCTATCACGATCACTGACAACTGCATCAACTCCAGTTTTACTGGCAAACTCTGTCCCGCACTTAAAATCGAAATGCCTAAGGTCGTCATAATGCCATTCAGATTCAAGGTGATAAGTATACCTACCGCGAGCCCAAGCACTAAACCGAGTACTGCATTGAGCGAACCCTGCACCACAAAAATGCCCATCACGGCGGGCGTGGTTACACCTTGGGTTTTTAGCACTGCCACATCCGTGGTTTTATCGACCACCATCATCACTAGCGCCGAAACAATATTGAATGCGGCCACGGCCACAATCAGGCTCAGCATCAGCGACATCATGTTCTTTTCCATTTTTACCGCACCAAACAAGTGACCATAGGTATCACGCCAATCGCTGGTTGTTACCTTAATATCTTGTTTAGCGAGAACATCCTGCACTTTAGACGCTAAAGCGGGCGCGCTAAAGGGATCGGTTAAATAGAGTCTAAGCTGATCAATAGCCTCACTCGGTTGACGCATTAGACGCTTTGCATCTTGATAATGGATATATGCAACGCCAGCATCAACCTGAGAGCCCATTTCAAAAATGCCAGATACCAAGAACTTACGTTGACTCGGAACTGGGCCTAATGGGGAGTACACCACACCATCGCCACTCAATAATCGTACCGTATCACCGGGAGCAACTTTGAGTTGCCGTGCGAGCTCAGATCCTAAAATCACCTTGAAGTCGCCACTCGCCAACTGTTCAAATGCACCTGAGTAAGTATGCTGCGCAACGGAGGATAACTTTTGTGCTAATTCGGGAAACACCCCATAAACCTGCACAGCGCGAATATTCGACGCAGATTGCACCATGGCCTGCGTCGACACGCTCGGTGTAACGCCTAACACACCCGGTAAGGCTTTAAGCGCACTCGCCTGCTTTGTCCAATCGACTAATGGCGCTTCGCTATAAAGGGTTAATTGTGGCACTGCACCTAAGATACGTTGCTTAAGTTGGCCTTCAAGGCCATTCATCACTGAGCTGACAACGATCAAGGCTGCAACGCCTAAAAAAATGCCCAAAACGGCAAATAAGGTAATGAACGACGCGAACGCGTTCGCTTTTTTGGCCCGCCAATAACGGTAACCAATATAGAAAGGGAATCCTGGATTCATTGAAAGAGGGTTGCGTCCTGTGTGCTGAACTTGCTAAATCATGAAGATGGGCACGATAATAGGGGTATTGGTCCTATAAATAAAGAGGCAAGCCTTGTTCACTGACACCAATCCGTATTTTAGTGTGCCTCACCACTTTACCGCCTACCTAAGCCAATGGCCGAGTTCCCAGCCATTACCCTCAGAAATGGCACTGAGATCAATGCAATCATTAGGCATTCAACTACTCAGCGAAGTCAAAACACTCGAAGCTAACTGCTTGCTACAGCTGCGCCATTTAGATAACGAGGCAAAAGTTGTCGTGGATTTTTTAAAGCTGCAATCCCGCAAAGTAGATCTAGTGCTGCAACATGTATTAGAAAAAGAAACCCAAGAGGGCGAAAAATGCTTTGGTAACCAATTTGGTGGTAGTGGCCTGAGATTACTCACCCCAACAGCCTTAGACATTGGCTCCCACTATAAAATTACTCTGTTTATTCACGACGAATTAGTTGCCATTCTCTGTTTTGGCAAAGTCATCGCCACTCAAGCACAAAAAATAGCACAAGCCGAAGGCGATATGAGTCGTAATGACAGAACAGAACAACATACTCAACCTGAACATCTACAATGGCAAACCGACTTTGAATTCAGTCAAATTCTTGAATCTGACGTGGAGCAATTAGTCAAAGCCAGCCTCAATGTGCAACAGAAACAACTCAAGTTACGCAAACTCGCCAGAGACGAGCGTCAATAGCCGCTGACTTTTCTCTGGCACCTACGCCATCAAGTCTCTACAATGTCTGCAACTCTTTGTGAATGAATCAGTTTATCGCACGCCAATGACTCACATATCAGCCCTAACGCCGCCAGCCGTCAAAAATGGCACTCAAATTCAGACTCTGTCCACCGTGGGCGGGGTTTGCCAAGCAGTTACACTCGCCAATTTAGCGCGTCAACATAAGGGAACGACCTTAGTCGTCACCAGTGACACGCCAAGCGCCTTAAGCTTAGAGTTAGAGCTAAGTTATTTGCTCAGTAAAACAGGCATTAAGGTCAGATTATTCCCTGACCGCGAAACCTTGCCCTACGACAGTTTTTCGCCCCATCAGGATTTAATTTCCCAGCGACTCGAAACGCTATCGCAGCTGTCTCAGATTGAGCAAAATATCGTTATCGTGCCCGTCACCACCTTGATGATGCGCCTGCCACCTAAGGCCTATTTAAGCGCCAACGTGTTTGTGCTCAAAAAGGGGGATAGCTACAAGTTACACGATGTACGCCAGCATTTAACCGACACTGGCTACCATTCGGTGGAGCAAGTGTATGAACATGGCGAGTTTGCCATTCGCGGATCGATTCTGGATATCTTCCCAACAGGGATGAATATGCCACTGCGCATCGAGCTATTCGATGAAGAAGTGGAAACCATTCGCCATTTTGATCCAGAAACCCAACGCTCATTGCAACCTGTCGACTCGATTCGCCTATTGCCCGCGAAGGAATTCCCAACCGACAGTTCGGCCATCGAAGGTTTTAGGCAAAGATACCGCCGCCGTTTCGAGGTCATAGTCAAAGAGCCGGAATCGGTTTATCAGCTAGTGAGCCGTAACTTGATGCCGGCGGGGATCGAAAACTACCTGCCGCTATTTTTTGATGACACAGCCACCCTATTCGATTACTTGCCCAAGGACACTCAACTCGTCACCTTAGGCGATATCGAAAAGTCGGCGCGCGCCCATCTACAAGAAGTCGAGCATCGCTATCAAGACAGACGCGTCGATCCGCTGCGGCCATTACTGGCGCCTAAAGAACTGTATTTACTCATAGAAGAGTTATTTGCCGCCTTTAAACCGCTGCCACGTTATCAAATGCAAGTGCCAGCAGATGGCACTGAAACAACGAAAGCGGTTGTTATTGCCGCCAGTACCCTGCCCGACATCAGCGCCAATCATAAATTAAAGCAACCGCTGCTAGCGCTGCAAGATTATGCCAGCAGCGCCAAACGCATGTTGTTTAGCGCTGAGTCCGAGGGTCGCCGCGAAGCGCTGCTTGAATTGCTCGCTAAAATTCAGTTAAAACCTGCGCTGTTTAACCATTTTGATGAATTTATTCAAAGTGATGCCAAGTTAGGCCTTATCGTGTCGCCGCTGTCACGCGGTTGTTTGCTGCAGATCAGCGCCAAAGAAAGTATCAGTATCATTTGTGAGACTGAACTCTTCGGCCATCGTATTTCCCAGCAACGTCGCCGTGAAAAACAGCGTCAGATCAGTAATGATGCCCTGATTAAAAACTTGGCCGAACTCAAAGTTGGCCAGCCCATAGTGCATTTAGAACACGGCGTTGCACTTTATAGGGGCTTAGTCACCTTAGATACGGGTGGACTGGTCGCAGAATACTTGCAATTAGAATACGCTGGCGGTGACAAACTGTATGTGCCAGTGTCTTCATTGCATCTCATCAGCCGTTACAGTGTTGGCGCCGATGAAGACGCCCACTTAAATAAACTCGGCAACGAGACGTGGGCTAAAGCCAAGAAAAAGGCGATTGAAAAAATCCGCGACGTCGCGGCCGAGCTGCTCGATGTCTATGCCCGTCGCCAAGCGCGTCCCGGCGAAAGCTGCGCCATTGACGAAGAAGAATACGCTCAATTCGCCCGCGGCTTCCCCTTCGAAGAAACCGTTGATCAAGAAAGCGCCATCATCGCCGTGTTAGCCGATATGCAATCGCCGACCGCAATGGACAGATTAGTCTGTGGCGATGTGGGCTTTGGTAAAACCGAAGTCGCCATGCGCGCCGCCTTTGTGGCCGTCAACGCTGGCAAACAAGTGGTCGTGCTAGTTCCGACCACACTGCTTGCCCAGCAACACTATGAAAACTTTAAAGACAGATTTGCCGACTGGCCCGTGGTCACTGAAGTGATGTCACGCTTTCGTACCGCCAAAGAGCAGACTCAAGTGCTGCAACAATTGGAAGAAGGCAAAGTCGATATCGTGATCGGTACCCACAAGTTACTGCAATCTGAGGCCAAGTTTGAAAACTTAGGCCTGTTGATTATCGACGAAGAACACAGATTCGGTGTGCGTCAAAAAGAGAAAATCAAAGCGCTGCGCGCCAACGTGGATATCTTAACCCTGACCGCGACGCCCATTCCGCGCACCTTAAACATGGCCATGTCGGGTATGCGCGATTTATCGATTATCGCCACCCCGCCCGCCAAACGTTTAGCAGTGAAAACCTTTGTGCGGGAATCGGATCCCGCGACTGTGCGCGAGGCTATTTTGCGGGAAATTCTCCGTGGCGGCCAAGTGTATTACCTACACAATAATGTTGAAAGTATTGAGAAATGTGCCCAAGGCATTATCGATTTATTGCCTGAAGCGCGAGTCGTTGTTGCCCACGGTCAAATGCGTGAGCGCGATCTAGAACGGGTAATGTCAGACTTTTACCATCAAAGATTCAACGTGTTAGTCTGTACCACTATTATCGAAACTGGTATCGACGTCCCAAGTGCCAACACCATTATTATTGAGCGCGCCGATACCTTTGGTCTGGCACAGTTACACCAATTACGCGGCCGCGTCGGACGCTCGCACCATCAGGCCTACGCTTATTTGATGACGCCGCATCCCAAACGTATGACCCCAGATGCGCGCAAACGTTTAGAAGCCATTGATGCTCTTGAAGATCTCGGTGCGGGCTTTATGCTGGCGACCCAAGATTTAGAGATCCGCGGCGCAGGTGAACTCTTGGGCGATGAACAGAGTGGCCATATTTCTAAAATTGGTTTTAGCTTGTACATGGAAATGCTCGAAGCGGCAGTCAAAGCCTTAAAACAAGGCAAAGAACCGTCACTGGCGCAAATGCTCAATCAGCAATGCGAAATTGAACTGCGTATCCCCGCCCTACTGCCAGAAGCCTATGTGAGCGACGTAAATATTCGTCTGTCGCTCTATAAACGCATCGCAGGTTGTGAAACACAGGCGGCGCTGGATGAGTTAAAAGTCGAATTGATCGACCGTTTTGGCTTATTACCTGAACCGACGCGTAACTTAATGGAAATGACCCTCTATAAACATGAGGCGACTCGCTTAGGTGCGACTAAAATAGAAGTGCACAGTAAAGGTGGCAGCATCGAATTTAGTGATGATCATGTCATAGATCCTGTGTTTATTATTGGATTACTCCAAAGCCAGCCACAAATCTATCGAATGGAAGGACCGAATAAGTTAAAGTTCAGCCTTGCAGCCGAAACCAGTAAAGACAGGCTCGCTTTAGTGAAACTCTTGCTAGAACAATTATCGCAACATCGTCTTGGAGATAAATAGTGTTACGTAAACTCGCGGTCTCTATCGCTACACTCATTGCACTATCACACAGCCAGGTCGTCCAAGCAGAAGCTTGGTTCGAGGTTGAAGTCTATGTGTTTGAACGCCAAAGTCAGTCAAGTGAACAATGGCCTGATGCGCCGAACAAGACGAAAACCGATAACGCAATAGACTTAATCTCCCCAGCTATCGCGCAAGCAATCACGCCGATACCCAGCGCATCTGCGCCTTGCACACTGGTCTTTGATGCCGATGCAAATAGCCACTGCGCTGAAACCTTAAACGGTACCTCGACGTCAGAACCTATGCCTGCCGCGCCTGCGAGTGTGGAATATCGTTACCCGCCGGTGATCCCATCAGAAATCAGCAGCGCACAGATCAGTTATCCTACAGCCAATGGCAACCCAGTATTGTTAACCCGCAGCCAAAGTCAGTTCGCGAGCATTATCAATAGTATTTCCCGCGAACGTGGTACGCGCAGTTTACTGCACATGGCTTGGCAACAACCTATGCGTGGTAAAAGTGGCTCAGTACCCATACGCTTATTTGCGGGTAAAGATTTCTCAGGTACTTATCACTTCGATGGCAGAAAAATCATTAAGCAAGCTCAAGCAGAGCCTATGACTAATGCCGATGGCACATCAATGCTTGCACCTGCTGTATCACCAGTATGGGAATTAGATGGCACACTGAATATCTATTTAAGCCACTATTTGTATATTGAAACCGCATTGCACTTGCGCAAAGAAGGCAGAAAATTAATGCCAGCCGTACCCAGTGATGCGGCCGATACCAGCGCAACACTCACGGCGCCCAAAGTCATGACACCATTTTTAATGTCTGTGCCTTTGGAGCAAAACCGCCGTGTGAAGAGTGAAGAAATCCATTATTTAGATCATCCCGAAATGGGCATGGTGATCCAAATCCGCAAGATGGCGCAACCCAGTGCAATGCAAAATAATCAGAATGCCGAATCAATACAGACTGTTGGCCAATACTGAACAAACACACAATCCGCACAATTCTTAAGTTAACACGGTACGTTTAAATTAAGACTGAACGATGGAGAAATCGAGGTAGATATCATCAGCCTCGTCTTCTCCTACCGTTACGGTTAATCCCTCAGTGCAAGGCACACCTACTTCGCACCAAGCAATTAAAGCATTAACAGCAATGTCACTGCCTTGGGCGAGTACTTCAACACTGCCATCGCGGCAATTGGTTACATATCCTGTCACACCAAGGGCTCTGGCCTTAGTCAAGGTCGCATGACGGCAACCAACACCTTGCACTTTCCCCGTCAAATTAATTAATACTCGCTTCATCTCACGCTCCTTTTTCACGGAACCTTGTTATAGAAATAAGCATAGCCGCAATTATCCAAAGGCTAAGTGTTAACCTATGGATTTGTAGAGCAAAAAACAAACAATATTTAAATTTAGGCAAAAAAAACAGCTAACAAGACTGCTGCTAGCTGTGTCGGGCGACATACGCAAAGGGATATCCAATAAATGGACAAATAAAACAGCAACTCTGTATCATTTTGTTACAAAATAGCAAGGGTCGCTACTTTACACAATAAATAATTATTTTCAAGAGTTTGAAAAGTAAAACTATCCATCCCGAATGAATATAATGCTTTTAGCTGAAAATCAGCTCGTACACCCATCTGCATTGTTCATGTTTAAAAACACCCCCTGTGATAGCCGAAGAAGTATAAAGGCGTGTTGACGTTTAACGCTGAGATTGCGTTTGTTCTGGCAAGTTAGTAAACGCGAAACGAGGGGTTGAGAAGTGAGCCCTCTAATGACAAGCGGCCGTATGCCTGACGATAAAGCAAGGCAAGCAAACTAGATGCAAAAAAGCAAAAAACCGGCCTAATTAGTCGGTTTTTGCTTGATTGTGTGATTAGGTGATGAAGTGCTACTCGCTTATCATCAGACCATTTTGATAGCGATACTCGGATGAGGGTTCACCGTTGAAGTAGTACACCGACCTGCCGTGCAGTTGATTATCAAGATACTCATCACTTTGCAGCAGGCTGCCATCTTCGTTAAAACTATAGCCTTTGCCTTGCAATTGACCTTTATCATCATACTGGGCCTGCCCTAATAAATGGCCATTGGCGGAAAAGGCTTGCCAGTGACCCACTTCGTGTCCTGCTTTATAGTTGCCATGCCAGAGCTTAACCATGCTGTAGCTGCTTTCATCTTGCAGCAGCCATTGGCCTTCGCGCTGACCGTTAACATACTGACCTTGGGCTTGCAGTTGTTTATCAAAGCCACGCAGTAAATACGCGCCATGTAACTTAGCGTTTTTATAAAACTCTCGACGCATTATCGTGCCATCGGCTGCGATTTCTGTTTGTTCACCACTCAGCTCACCTTGTTGGTTAAACTGCTCATTGCGCGTCGTATCCGCGTTTTTTGTGACCCACTTGCCGGACTTTAACCCTAAGTGATATTGGCCGATGACAAAACCGCCGTCCTCGGCCTTATCTTCTCGATATGCACCGTGCATTTGACCTTTGCGGTAGTTTATCCGCCTGATATAACCGTTCCAACCAGCACCGATATACAAGCCATCGTATCGCCCCTTGAGTTGTTCATCACGTTCAATCAGCTGACCTGCTACATCAAAACGCTGACGTAAGCTCCAGTCATTTGCAGTATCTTGCTGATATTGATAAGTTAACTTACCCGCAGAATCGAAGCGCTGTTCAGTGCTAGTCCGACCTTTAGCGAGGTATTGCGTGTCGGTTTGGGTCGCAACGTTACCGGCATTATCATAGGTAATATGTTGAATTTCACGACCATCCTTATCATAATTTTGCAGCTCTGCTAACCGCCCTTGTTCATCAAAACGCTGCTGGTTTCCCACCTGTTTATCATGTTCATAGTGTTTAATCTCTTGCAGCACATCGGCAGCTCGGTAAATCAACACTTCGCCGTGTATTTTCCCCTTAAGATAAAACTCTTTAGTGTATAACCAGCCTTCTTTTGTCCAATACAGTCGCTCGCCTTCTCTTTTCCCCGCCACCATATTAACGGTTTGCTCCGGCTGACCATTGTTATGAAAGCTTTCATATAGCCCTTCCATACCGTTAGCGCCGTAGGTTACGCGTGTTTGCAACTGGCCATTGTTAAAATAACTTTGCGATAATCCTAATTCAGCACCATTCACACGATGCTGAAGCTCCCTTAATTGACCATTAGTATGGTAACTTTTCTGATCTCCATTCAACTGGCCATTCTGGTAGTGGTACTCTCCCGAGAGCGCTCCGTCTTCCCAATAATGCAGATGCGTGCCTTGATAACGCCCTTGTGCATCGCTACTGCCCTTGCGAGACAGTTGACCATCGGGGTAGAAAAACTCGAAATCACCAACGATAAAACTCTCGGCTAAATTGGGACTGTTGACGCTGCCCTTAAAAACGGGTTTATCCGTCTCCAGATAAAAGAGTTGTAGCGGCCACTCGCCATTTTGCTCTGTCGGCGCTTGCTCCTGATAATAAATGGCTTCACCAGGCACATCGCTAAGCCGCCATAGTTCGTCGAGTAAAATTCGCTCAGCCGACAGATTAAACGACATAAGTAGTGCAGATAATAGTAATAAGACTCTCATATTCTGCTCCTTAAGGTAACGCAGGGAATGTATTAACCCACTGTTTATTGACCGGTTCGCCGCTTATCGTCAGCTGCTCTATCTGTGCTGCGCGCCCCGCCAGTACAAACCAGCGTTCCTCACGTAATACTTGCTGCAACGGACGCTGATAAAAATCACTGCTGTCACCTTGAATAGCAGGAGCTAGCTGTAAATTTTGCGCATTTAAAAAACGATAGCGCCGCATAAAGTCGGCCACGGTTTGATGAGCATCAACATTCGGCAACTGAGTGATATCAATCAACCAGCTTTGCTCGGGTTGATACGCTAGCGCTTGCCATTTGGGCGTACCGGTACAGGCCAAAGTGCTGCTAACATTGATGTCGTAAAAATTGCGGCGGATCCCATCGGCGCTAGTCAGTTGGTACAGCACAAACTTATCCAGCCCTCCACCAAAACCCGTGTTGTTAGTGTTAGTGCTTGTGTTTGTCCATTGCAGTGTGTGCCCGTTGACCTTAGGTGAATCGACAACACTGAGCGTGCACACCGCTGCCTGCTCGGAAGTTAACAGCAAACTGACGCCGTATTTGGCCACGATTTGCGGCTCAAGTAAGGCGGGGTCTTCAGGTGCAGTAACTTGCGGCAGATTAACATAGGACGCATACATATCATCACTATAAAGCAGTTGTTGCTGCGCTGGCGGATAGGCGACATTTTGCGCGTAATCTTGAGTCGGAATAAAACGAATGTTCTTAGTTAGTTCACCACTGTCAACCACAGTATTCACATAGAGTGTCAGCGTGGGCGGCGCTGCGGGAAAGGTAAACTGTGTGATCGATTCATATTGTGCCGATGAGGCCAACGCCACCATATTTTGCTCTGCCGGGGTTAACCAATCCGGCCCAGTGGGCGGCGGTGAAAAATATTTCACCATAGCGCCTTCGGCACCGTCAAAGCGCCGGTATAACCAAGATTTGTCAGTGCTGCCTCGCGATTTCAGCAAATAACTGAATGGTTTATCTGGGATTGGCGAGAGTTCCAGATGTATATCTTCATATTGCAAGGCCACAGTTTTGCTGGGATCGGGGGTCAGGTTAAGTTTGACTAATTTCGCGCCGCGATAATGGGCAGTCGCGCGAAACTCAGCAACCTGAGCTAAGAGGTCATTCGGCGCATTCCAACCGATAAGCAAATTCTGCTGCTCAGACTGATGGAAACCATCCTGTTCTGGATAACTATAACTACCTACCTTGCTCAATTGCAGCGGCAGTACTGTGCCATCCGCACTGTGTGCTGTGATATCGGTTAAGCTAAACCCGCCTTCGGGTTTAAAACCTGAAAAGTCATACTGATAAGTCAGCTTTAATAAATCATCTTGCTGGTAAAAGTAGCCCGCATCATAGGCAAATACAGCATCTTGGGTTAAGGTCTTATTGACGTTATCCAACACAACGTCAGGTTGTTTTTGATACTCAAATACTGGGAAATCATAAAAACCTAAATACTGCGTCAGATCGCCCAACTGGCGCTCCTGCGGCAACATAATAACGTTGCTGCGCACTGTGCCCTTATAGCCGTAGCGCTCAAACGGCGCTTCCGCCACTAAGGCTAACTGCGCTAACCAACCCCGCTCACGTTCTAACATCAACTGACCGTATATTTTGGCTTGCTCGCCGCCACTTTCAACTTTGGCTAACACATGAGTATCAGTGACTTGCAATACAGTAAGCTTGGCATTGGCGTGGCCTTGATAGGCAGGAAGCGCGACGACCGCCCCCGCTTTGGCGGGTATGGTGCTAAGGAAGGCAGATGAGCTAAAGAGCTTTTTCAGTTCCTGCTCAAGCTCTGCGCCGCGTTCAGCCAACAGCGCCTGCCATACAGGTTTGTTCAGTGCACTGAATTCTTTAACGCTCCCATCGTCTAGATTTAAAGAAAATTCAAACCCCTGCGAGAAAATAGCGTGCATTTCTGGATTACGATCGGCCCGCTGGCCACTACTGACACCGCTCCCTTGGCCATCGCGCATGTTCATATAATCGACGTGCACTTGAAACCGACTGTTTTTGCCTGTTTCGAGGACCTTATAACGCAGCAATTGATGTGACGTGGCGTTAACCGTTTCGGTACGACTACCATTGTCTACAGTGATGTTAGTGGTGCTATACAGCTGATACGAGCGCTCTTCCCCTTTTTCAGGCGTAAACTCAACATCAGCATCCCCAAAAGAACAGGCCGATAATAAACAGCATGCAACTACGCTAACCAAGTACTTCATGGTTATTCCTTGTATCTCAAACAAATAGTAAGCGCCGCATTATGCCCTTTCATACCCAGTAAATAAAATGCTTTGGCTATTTATGCCTGTCCAGCGCGACACCTGAGTGCTCGACTAAAGCATCCTTTTTAGATAGTCACAGGTACAGCAATGCCAATCTTAGGCAAATTCTTAATGACGAATTCCGGCATCAAGAACTGATGCAAAAAGCTAGCTGTGCGGCATTAATTGTCATTGTTTCCCAGTGACTCGTCGATTTTTTATTTAATAAGAAGTATCCCTCTGGACTCGACGGTAACATCTGCAGCACACGAAAGTGTAAATACCGCGTTCACATGGTCAATGATGTTCCCGACATCATAGTGATATTTCCCATATCCCTATGGGTCAGATGTGAAAGAGCAGCCATATCGCCAACGGTCACTGTTGTAACAAGGCCAATCTTAACTAAGTCATTAATACACAAATCAGCCCTAAACAGCTTTTGCCCCAAAGTGAGTTAACACGGGGCGTTTGACCACAAACTTGCTACCTCATTTCCCAACAAATTCTCATCTATTTTCTGCTTTCAGCAATTCACCATAAGTGGCCGAAACTGGAGCGCTAGACAGTCGTATTAAAAAATGCGTAGCTCTGAGTGTTTTTAAGTCAATTTTTGTGCGCGCCATCTCAATCATTAACATCTAAAACTATTTAAAATTAATTAGTTATATAAAGCGAAACTTAGATAATAGGTTTGTAAAACGCGCATGCGCGTTTTTCCGGATGGTGTATTTGAGAGAAAGCTGATAAGTTCCTTATATTACAAGTAATTAACTATTCGCGTTTTTACTGGTCTAATGAGGTAAACGCGCATGCCCCTCATAAAATGTTAGGCATCAATTTTATCGAACACTTTTTATCCTAAGGAATAATGTCATGGGAAGAATGTCAGATTTAATGATAGAGCTTGAAAATGAAAAGGCAGATCAATGGATAAGAGACCGTCTTGAGGATAAAGATGCAGATGAAGAATCCGAAGAGTATAGAGATTTAGCTGACGAATACTTTAATCTTCAAGAGCATTTAAGGGACCAATTTGAATTCGAAGAAGATCTAAAATGGTTACAAAAAAATGATTCTTCAACTCTTTACAGACTTTTTCTCGAAGAGATAAGAGAGCTTGAAAAACTTATAGTTAATAACCCACTAAAAACAAAACCATATATTATGTATAGAATGACTTATGCACATTCGGTTAGTTTGCTTGAGGCATTTCTCGGTGAAACTGTAAAATCTCTAGTAAATAATAATGATCGTTTTTTTGTGAATTCATTTAAAATCGAAGAATTAAAAAATGCAAAATATACGCTTGAGTTTTTAGCAGTAACAGAATCAAACCCCAAAGCGCTTGCTATAAAGGAACTATCTAAAATACTCTATCACAGCATGCCAAAAGTAAAAGTAATATTTGAGACCATACTTGGAAACAAAATTGATCTGAATATCTCTGAAGTAGATAAAATAACTAAAATTCGCCATGATATAGTCCATAGAAACGGAAAAACCAAAGAGGGTAATCCAATTTATTTGGACCAACAAGCTATTTTTAATATGTTTGTAGATATTAAAAAATTTGCAAATGAGCTTCAGGAAATCGTCAACAAAAATGCCTAACAAGTTGCTGCACGTGGACTTGATACAGTTGTCGCGCTTTTTGCTAAAACAAAATGCGGCAAAAACAGCACCAACTTACTCGTCGGTGAGCAAGGTGTTACCCATAGAAGTTTTAATTCGAGACTCTCTAATTCGAGCTAAAGTCTAACTCGAAAATGTCCAAAAATTAGCTAGTGAATCAGACTTTCCTAGTCTGGTTCATAGGGTAACATCCAGTAATAGATATCAACTAATTACTCTTCAAACGGTATAAAAAACGCTACCGCAAAAAAGCAAATTCCTATAGCATCATTTATACCAATTGACACGGATATGGCAGCGGCCAAGTCCGACAAGCGATTTATGCCCTGCAAACAGCGCAGCGCATAAATACTAAGACGTTAGCTTTTTGTAGGGATAACAATGTCAACAACAGCATCATTAAAGTGTAAGTATTGTGAAAAATATAATGAAGTCGATGCGTGTTTTTTTGATGACTTTATGACCAGCAATGAAATTAATCTTTCATTTCATTGCGGAATATGTGGTAAAGATAACATTTATAGCAATCTCACACAGTCAGAACTGGAAGAAATAATTAATCCTTCAAGTGAATTAGTAAGACAGGCGGAATTCTTAGGTATCTCTGCTGCAAAACTTAGTGCATATGTTTATCCTCCGGATGTAATGAAGGAGGCAGATTTAGATAGAAGAAAAATTCGTGGTTTGTCTATAAAAGAGTACCTAAAATCATGTCGTCAGAGCTACCCAAAAAAGGAAGGGCAGAATTGGTGGCTCGTTTATCAATTAAAGACATTAGATGCTGTTGTGCTCTTTCGTAGAGATTTTAAGTCATATAGGCTTCTAGATGGGAAAGGTATATATCTTGAATTTAGAAACATTATAGAATTAGGAGATTACGTACGTGAAAGAATCTAAAAGCACTGCGGGGGCTCGCTGTCTAGGAGCTGTTCACCGTGGTTCTAGACTGTTGCTATGATATTACCAAGTCATCTGCATTGTAGTGATCAATAATCTGTGGGTATTGACCTGCACACCAAGAACCTTGCCCAATATGTGTCCCGCATCAATATGCGCCTACAAAGTTGAGGGATGGATATACAAAAAAATTATGCCGAGGATGTTTAATAACCTCCTCGGCATTTATTATTTAAGAGATAGTGGTTTAAAATCAAGAAGGGAACTATCAAACTCCACAGACAACAATTTATCTTTGAAAGCTTCTGATATTATTATATTAAATGCACCACCCCACTCATACAAACGAAAGGCGTCTAAGTTTTCAGGTATTTTGTCCTTATAGACAACGGGTTCAATAAAAAATCGCCCACGCTTTGATTCCCAAACTTCTGGAATGTAGCCCAGAGGCCAGCGTTCAATTTTAGAACATTCCCAATCAACGCAGTCAGTATAATTAAATACATGCATCAACACATACTTTAAATTGTTATGCCTATTTATAAATGGTATTAACTGGACACCACTAACATTAATATCGTCCTCAAAAAAGACATCCTCATTAAACGCCAATAACCTGGTTCCAACCGAGACCACCGGAGGTGATTTACCTTCTTTTAAGGCATTGAAATATAAAACACCTTTGAATCCAGATTGAATCGCAGATAGTTTCACATCACTTAATTCATTTCCTTCGCCATCTATAAAAAATGAACTAGGATTCATATAATTCATCCATTTTTTACTTTCCGAATTTATACCTAATTTATAGTAATTCATTACTTGTTAACCTTCGTCAATATGTTAGTGCCAGCAGTAGTATCATTAAACTAGGATCCTATCTCTAAGCGCGGCGCCGCCTTCATTAAAGAAGGGAGATATTTATTAGACTCCTTTGTACAGCCGAATGTGTTTCCCAGCGCTGTTATCAATGTCGCTTTATCCATAACTGGCAACACGATCCCTGAATCACTCGAGTTTATAAAAAATAAGGTGATAACACTAGATTCTGAAGAGAACAATTTTTCAGTGTTATTAGAAATGTCCCCCGCATTTTTCTGGCATTTCTTATGGATATTTCTGGCCATTTCATGGCCAGTTAGCATCGTCTTACTTACGGGTTCTATCCTATTTGTACTCGATTCAAGAGTTACTCGCCATTCCCTCACCGATGACATTGTAGTGGAATAGAGAAAGAAGAGTTTTTCTTAGCTTATCAGCCAGTGATGTGCCGAGAAAGGTAAAGCTAAGGGAGTCGAGGCATTAGTACGTTGGCAGCACCCGCAAATGGGCTAGTGCGGCCTGATTTGTTGATTCCCATTGCCGAAGAGGACAAATTAATTGTTCCATTAACTAGGGTCTGTTGATCTTTGCTGTACAAATGTTGTTCAGCAATACATCGGCAGCCACATTAACATAAACGCCAGTGACACCATACTGGCGTAATTTCTTGCTAGCTTGTCATATCTTGTTGATATTGCTCGATAGTGCTTAATTCTTCCAAAAGCATTCTCCACTAAATGTCGATACCGATATAAGCACCAATCGACTCTTTCTTGAGGTGTATTCTTATAGCGGCGCCTTGGAATAACAGATTTCCC